>JADCFP010000120.1 GCA_020249465.1 Roseomonas sp.
ATCATCCAGGATTTGCGCGCCAATGCCGTAATCGCGAATCTCCGGCGCAATCGCATGGGTTGGCCCGCGCTTCAGGCGAATGGAAAGCGCATCGGGGCGCGGATCGCGCAGCAATACCACCACACCGCGCCCGGCGGCATCAATCATACGCATCGCCGCATGCAAATCACCAAGCCCGCGGCCCGAGACAATTTCGCGGAACAGCGACGCCGCATGCATGCGCACCAGCACGGGCGCATCGCCGCTGACATCACCCTTCACGAGTGCAAGATGTTCTCCGGGTGCCGCCGTGCTTTCATAGACAATCGCACGCCAGGTGCCGCCGATCGCCTGTTCAACCTCACCTTCCTCAACGCGGCGCACCAGCTTTTCCGTCCGGCGGCGATGCGCAATCAGATCGGCGATGGTGCCAAGCTTCAGCCCATGATGCTGCGCAAAGGCCACCAGATCGGGCATGCGCGCCATGGTGCCGTCATCATTCATGATCTCGCAGATCACGCCGGAGGGATTAAGCCCCGCAAGCCGCGCGAAATCCACCGCCGCTTCGGTATGGCCCGCGCGCACCAAAGTGCCGCCTTCGCGCGCCACCAGCGGAAAGACATGGCCGGGGGTCACGATATGCTCACGCCCCAATTCAGGATTGATCGCAACCGCAACCGTGCGCGCGCGATCCGCGGCTGAAATCCCCGTCGTCACACCATCACGTGCTTCGATGGAAACGGTGAAGGCGGTTTGGTGGCGCGTGCCATTGGATTGCGCCATCAGCGGCAAGCCCAGCTGATCAACCCGCGCACGCGTCATGGAAAGGCAGATCAGGCCGCGCGCATAACGCGCCATGAAATTGATCGCATCCGGCGTCGCGAATTGCGCGGGGATCACCAGATCGCCCTCATTCTCGCGGTCTTCATCATCCACCAGGATGAACATGCGCCCGCGGCGCGCTTCTTCCAGCAATTCTTCAGTCGGCGAAAGAAATTCCGCGAAGGATGTACGAACGGCGGTATTGCTTGAATGGGAAGTCATGCCCTGAACTCCATCATGCGGGCGACGTAACGGGCCAGCGTGTCTATTTCGATATTGACGCGATCACCGGGTTGCAAGGTGCCAAAGCCCGTCATCGCGGCGGTATGGGGGATGATGTTGACGCCGAAGGTCGCGCCGTCAACCTCATTCACCGTCAGTGAAACGCCATCAAGCGCGACTGATCCCTTGGGCGCAATGAAGGTCGCCAGCGCCTGCGGCGCACGGAAGCGCCAGCGGACCGAGGCATTTTCGGGGGTTGCGGAAATCACCTCCGCCACGCCATCCACATGGCCGGACACCAAATGCCCACCCAATTCATCGCCAAGGCGCAGTGCGCGTTCCAGATTGACTTTCTGCCCGGCCTTCCAGCCGCCCAAGGTGGTTTTGGCGAGTGTCTCGGCCGAGGCATCCACGCTGAAGGAATCCGCTGACAACTGCACCACCGTCAGGCACACGCCCGAACAGCAAATGGAAGCGCCCAGCACCGCCGGGATCGGATCGCGCAAAAAATCCGGCGTCACGCCCATCACGAGCCGCAAATCATGCCCGCCGCCGATCGGCTGCACCTCTCTGACCGTGCCAAGGGCGGTGATGATGCCGGTGAACATGGCGCTAATCCTCGATCCGTTCGAATTCAGAGAGCATATCATCGCCAATAGCCCTTTGGGCCGTGCGATGAAAACGAGGCATGGCGCTGAGCGCGGCAAGACGCAAGCCCTGAAGCGCCGGATGGCCATCGCCGCCCATCACGGCGGGCGCGTGGAACCAGACCAGCCGATCCACAAGGCCCTGGCGGAGCAGCGCAGCGGCCAACCCCGCGCCGCCTTCGGCCAACACGCGCGTCACCCCGCGCCGGCCAAGGGCGCGCAGCAGGGATGGCAGATCAAGCCCGCCAGCCGCATGGGCCGGCACGGTCACAATATCTGCCCCGGCGGCCATGAAAGGCGCCTGCGCCGCCGGCGGATGGCCGGGCGCGGTGATGATCAGCACTGGCGCCAGCTCCGCGCCCTGTACCAGCCGAGAGGCTTCCGGCGTGCGCAGCCTGGCATCGGCCACCACGCGGAGCATCGGCACGCGTTCCATCCCCGGAATGCGGCAGGTCAGGTCCGGATCATCGGCCAGCACCGTGCCGGAACCGACCAGGATCGCATCATGCCGCGCACGCAGCGCATGCACTTCGCGCCGCGCGGCCTCGCCCGTGATCCAGCGGCTTTCGCCGGAAGCGGTGGCGATACGGCCATCAAGGGTGGAAGCCAGCTTCAGCGTCACCACCGGCATGCCGGCCTGAATGCGGCGGAAAAACCCGGCATTGAGCGCGCGGGCTTCGGCCTCCAACAGCCCTTCCTCTACGGCGATGCCCGCACCACGCAGCATGGCAAGCCCGCGGCCATTCACGCGCGGGTCGGGATCACGCATCGCCATGACTACGCGGGCGATGCCGGCCCCCGCCAAAGCCTCACAGCAGGGTGGCGTGCGGCCATGATGGGAACAGGGTTCCAGCGTGACGTAAGCGGTGGCGCCGCGCGCCGCCTCACCCGCGCGGCGTAGCGCTTCAGTTTCCGCATGCGGGCGGCCGCCGGGCTGCGTCCAGCCGCGGCCAATGACACGGCCATCCTTCACCAGCACGCAGCCCACCGCCGGGTTCGGCCAGGCATTGCCCAACCCCCGCCGCG
Source organism: Roseomonas sp. (assembly GCA_020249465.1). Classification (GTDB taxonomy): domain Bacteria; phylum Pseudomonadota; class Alphaproteobacteria; order Acetobacterales; family Acetobacteraceae; genus Neoroseomonas. Next base: position 2,697 of record JADCFP010000120.1, read on the forward strand.
CCAAGGCTAGTGCGGCGCGCATATGCAGCAAATCATCCGTCATCGCGGCATCATCTGGGGCAGCGCCGCGCCGGCGCTATTCTTTCCTGCCCAATTCACCGAGAAAAGCCTGGAAATCCTTCGCCTCGCCAAAATTACGATAAACGCTGGCGAAGCGCACATAGGCCACCTGGTCCAATTCCTTCAGCGTTTCCATCACAATCTCCCCGATCTTGTGGGAGGGGATGTCGCTTTCGCCTTCGGTTTCCAGCCGGCGCTGGATGGAATTCACCAGTTTTTCGATCCTATCCTCATCCACCGGGCGCTTGCGCAAGGCCACGCGGATGGACCGGGCGAGCTTTTCACGCTCAAACGGCACGCGCCTGCCATCGGTTTTGATGACGGTAATTTCGCGCAGCTGCACACGCTCAAAAGTCGTGAAACGCGCGCCGCATTCGGGGCAGGCGCGGCGACGGCGAATGGCCGCGCTATCTTCCGCCGGGCGGCTATCCTTGACCTGCGTATCGTCGAATCCGCAGAAGGGGCACTTCATGCCGGATAGATCGGGAAGCGATGGCAGAGTTCCATCACCCGCGCCTTCACCGAAGCTTCCACCGCGCCATTGCCGGCTTCATCATTGGCCCGCGCCGCGCCATCCAGCACTTCACCGATCAGCCTGCCGATCTGGCGGAATTCCGCTTCCCCAAAGCCGCGCGTGGTGCCGGCGGGCGTGCCAAGGCGCACACCCGATGTCACCATCGGCTTTTCGGGATCAAAGGGAATGGCGTTCTTGTTGCAGGTCAGATGCGCGCGATTGAGTGCCGCTTCCGCCACCTTCCCGGTCAGTTTCTTTGGCCGCAGATCAACCAGCAAAAGGTGATTATCCGTGCCACCCGTCACCAGGTCCAAGCCTTGCGCCTGCAATTCACCCGCCAGCGCCTTGGCATTGGCGACGATCTGGCGCGAATAGGTACGGAATTCCGGGCGCAGCGCTTCCCCGAAGGCAACCGCCTTGGCCGCGATCACATGCATCAGCGGCCCGCCTTGCAGGCCGGGGAAGACAGCGCTGTTGAACTTCTTCGCCAGCGCCTCATCATTCGTCAGAATCAT
>JADCFP010000121.1 GCA_020249465.1 Roseomonas sp.
CTCTTCCGATCTTAGGGTGGCTGAGGTAATCAGCACACCATGGGCGGGGGCAGCGACCTGCATCGCGAAGGGAATGGTCGGGTCAAGCCAATGGCGATGCATACCCGCATCCGCATCCTGCCCGCCGCGCCGTTCAATCGAAAGCCAATCCACCATATCGGGCCGTGCACCGGGGGCGGGTTCCTCACCGGCGATGCGCGTGAGCATCGCGCGCCAGGCACCCAGCGGCATCAGCACGCGGCGTTCGAGTGACCCGCAAATCGCTTCAATCCGCAGCCGGTCATTGGCCTCAATCTCGGCGGCTTCACCCTCCATGCGCGCCAGTAGCTTTTCGCGCAAATGCCGTACCGGCGCCTCCAGGCGTTGCAGCGCGCGTTCAAGCCCGCCCGCGATTTCCGCCACATCCGGGTTCAGCGGGAATAGATCACATTCCGCATCGTAAAGCCCGGCTTCTTCCGCTTCGGCATTCCGCGCACGTACTTGCCGGCGCACGGCGCGCAAAAACGCCTCGGCCGGATTGGCGGGCACGCCCGCCAGATCAACCGCGGCTTCATCGGCCAGCCGGCCAGACCAACCACCCGCAGGCAAGGCGCGCGCCGCTTGCAAGGCCGCTTCCAAAGGCGCCTGCAATTCCGGCCTTTCGCCGACCAATTCCTCCAAGCGGCGCTTGAGGCCACGCGCACGGGACCGCCCACCCTCTGCACCCAATATCCAACGGCGTAGTTCCGCCATCTCAGCGCCAGTCAGATCGGCGGAAAAGGCGCTATCGGCGGCGTCGAAAAGATGGTGGCCTTCATCAAACACCAGGCGCAGCGCACGGCCATCCTCACCGCCACCAAGGGCGGCCTGGATCATCACCAGCGCGTGATTGGCAATTACAATCGAAGCGCCACGCGCGCGCCGGATGGAATGTTCGACAAAGCATTTGCGATAATGCGGGCAGGCAGCGTGGATGCATTCACCGCGCCGATCCGCAAGCGGCATGATGGTATTGGTGCCGAACAGTTCCGATAGCCAGCCTGGGAAATCACCGCCCAACAAATCACCATCACGCGTTGCCGCCGCCCAGCGCGCCACCAGGCCAAGTGCCACACCCTGCCCCGGCATGGCAGAAAAGCCGAGCGCATCTTCCAGGTTCAACAGACAGAGGTAATTCTCCCGCCCCTTGCGCAGCACCACGCGGCGGCGACGTTCCTCAGTATCGGGAAAAAGCCGCGCGGTTTCCTGATCTATCTGGCGTTGCAGATTGCGCGTGAAGGTGGAAATCCACACCGGCGCGCCATTGCGTTCCGCCCAAAGACTGGCCGGCGCCACATAGCCGAGTGTCTTGCCCGTGCCCGTGCCGGCCTCCGCCAATACCAGCGCCGGAGCGCCCTGATCCTCCCGCGGTGCAAAGGCCGCCGCGGCGGCAGAGGCATAATCCGCCTGTTGCGGGCGTTGTTCCGCGCCTTCGCCCAATATCTGCGCGAGCCTTGTGCGCGCCTCATGCGGTTCTATCCCGAAGGATGATGGCGGATTGCCGGGTGCGGCTTCTTCCCATTCCGGCAAGCGGCGCCAGACGCGCAAACCCTCCATGCCCGAACGCGCGGCGGGCGCACCAAGCGCCGCCAGCACCGAACGCGCCCAGGGCCAACCTGCCTCACCCATGCGGGCCGCGAGGCTTGCGGCATCGCGGTTGAGTGGTGCTGCGCGATCATCGGCCAAGCGGCGCAGCAATTCAGTGGCGATATCGGGCAGCAATGCCACCGCCGCTTCATCATCGCGCGGCGCGGGCAGGCCAAGCGCCAAGGCAAGGCCGCGCGGGGTCGGCGCGCAGGATGCGGCGGGCAGCGCAAAGGCGAAAAGTTCCAGCAGGTCATGCGCCGGGCCAATGCCCGCGACGCCAAGGCGCCGCGCTGTCGCGGGCGCATGCACCAGCAGGGGTGTGGCCTCGGTCAACCGTGCCGCCGCTGCGCGCGCCGACACGGTTTCGATACTGCCATCCGTATCCAACACCACCGCGCGCCCCTGCCCCGCCACCAAGGCGGGCACATCGGGCAATAACAAACGCGGTGCGACGGGCGTTTCAGCCATACAGTTCAGGCGATACAAGGCTGGACAGGACGGGTGATGCGCATAGAACTAGCCATCCTGGCGCGCCGGTATCCGGCGCATTTGAAAGCCGGTCTTGGTTTGCTCGAAGCCGGCATTTTCATAGAATTTCAGGGTGGATGGCTGTTTTGAACCGGTCATCAGCATAACCTTGTAGCACCCAGCCTCCCAAGCGGCGGCCACGGCGGCCCGCAACACTCGGGTTCCATAACCTTGGCCGCGATACAACGCGTCAGTCACAACATTTTCGATCAAGGCGTAGGGCTTTCCGCCGCGGGTCAGATTTGGAATGACGATGAGGGTACAAGAGGCCACAAGGTCATTTCCCAGCAACCCAAGCAGCACCGCGCTGCCAGGCAACTGATTGATTTCGCGCAGCCGGGCAGCGGCCACGCTGAGCGAAATTGGTTCATCAGACGCGTTAAGATGCGGATAGAGCTTGAGAAGGTCTTCCAGATCAGAAGGTAGCGCGGCTCGGATTGAAAACCCCAATTCCTTAGCGCCACCTTCTGACACGCGATGACCTCATTCTTCGCTTACGCTGCGCGCAGCCTTTCGGCGATTTGCACCGCATTCAGCGCGGCACCTTTCAGCAATTGATCACCGCACAGGAAGAAATCGAGGCCCCGGTCACCAAAGACCGGATTGGCGCGGATGCGCCCGGCTTCCACATCATCCTGGCCCGTCGCGGTCAGCGGCATGGGGTAAAGCCCCGCTTCCGGGTCATCCACCACCTTCACGCCCGCTGCCTTGCGCAGCACTTCGCGCGCGGCTTCCGGCGTTACGGGGCGTTCGGTTTCAATCGTCACCGCTTCAGCATGCACGCGGAAGGTCGGGATGCGCACCGCGGTGCAGGAAATCGGCAGATCCGGCATGCCCATGATCTTCCGGCTTTCCCAAACCACCTTCATTTCCTCGCGCGTATAGCCATTGGGCTGGAAGCTATCGATTTGCGGAATCACGTTGAAGGGCAACGGGTAGCGGAACACCTCATGCCCCGCCTTCGCCCCATCCACCAACACGCGGCGGGTTTCGCGTTCCAATTCCGTCATGCCTTCCGCCCCGGCGCCGGAGGCTGCCTGGTAGGTGGAGACAATCACGCGCTTCAGGCCGAAAGCCTGACGCAAAGGCTCCAGCGCCACCACCAGAATCGCCGTGGTGCAATTGGGGTTGGCGATCAGCTTGGCGCCGCCAATGGCACCCGCATTCACTTCTGGCACCACCAGCGGCACATCATCCTGCAAGCGGAACGCAGAGGAATTATCCACCACATGCACCCCCGCCGCCACCATCGCCGGCGCATGGGCCTTGGCGAAATCGCCCGAAACTGCCAGCAGCGCCAGATCAAGGTCACGCATCGCGGCATCGCTGAAGGGCTCAATCTCGGCCTCACCCAGCGGGGTTTTGATCTTGGTGCCGGCGCTGCGGGCAGAGGCGAAAAGCCTGAGCGAGGTCATCGGGAAGGCCCGACGCCCCAGAACATCCACCAATTCGCGGCCCACCGCACCGGAGGCCCCAATCACGCCAACACGCATTGCAAATTTCCCGTGGTAAAGCTTGGAAGCGGGCGGTTTAACGCAGAAAGCACAAAGATGGAACAGGCAGCGGGGCTTAGGCCTCGCCACCTGCGCGCGGGCTGCCTATAAGCGGGGCTTGCTTAACGCGAAGGGATCGCAATCACCCATGTCCGCCGCCGCTGATTTTTCCGCCGTGAAGGCCTGGCCCTTTGAGGAGGCGCGCAAGGTCGCGACCCGCATGGCCGCTTCGGGCAAGAAATCGGCGCTGTTCGAAACCGGCTATGGTCCTTCCGGCCTGCCGCATATCGGCACTTTTGGCGAAGTCGCGCGTACAAGCTGGATCCGCCATGCCTTCACGCAGCTCACGGGGCTTCCTTCGCGCCTGATCGCCTTCAGCGATGACATGGATGGTCTGCGCAAAGTGCCTGATAATGTGCCGAATAAGGAGATGCTGGCCGCGCATATCGGCCGGCCGGTCACGGCCATTCCAGACCCTTTCGGCACGCATGAAAGCTTCGGGCACCATAATAACGCGCGGCTGCGCGCCTTTCTGGATGCCTTCGGCTTTGATTATGAGTTCGCATCGTCGTCCGATTACTACCGTTCCGGCAAGTTTGATGCGGCACTGCTGAGGATGGCAGAAAACCACGCCAAGGTGCTGGAAGTGATCCTGCCAACACTCGGCCCGGATCGCCGCGCCACCTATTCGCCCTTCCTGCCCATTCACCCGAAAACCGGTGTGGTCATGCAGGTGCCCATGGAAGAAGTGCGCCCGGATCAGGACATGCTGGTTTGGCGCGATCCCGATAATGGGGAGCGTTACGGCACGCGCATCACGGGCGGGCATTGCAAGGCGCAATGGAAGGCGGATTGGGCATTGCGCTGGTATGCGCTTGGCGTGGATTACGAAATGTCCGGCAAGGATTTGATTGATAGCGTTAGGCTGTCATCGGCGATTTGCCGCGTGCTGGGCGGCCCGCCGCCCGAGGGCTTCACCTATGAGCATTTCCTGGATGAGCAGGGGCAGAAGATTTCCAAATCCAAGGGCAATGGCCTGACGATTGA
>JADCFP010000122.1 GCA_020249465.1 Roseomonas sp.
CGCCACGGCCGGTAAAGCCAAGCCGTTCCGTGGTGGTGGCTTTGACAGAAACCGCCGCCACATCCATCCCGGCCAGATCAGCGATGCGCGCGCGAATGGCGTCCGCATGCGGGGCGATTTTTGGCCTTTCGCAAATCAGTGTCACATCAACATGCACCAAGACGCCGCCGCGCGCCGCAACGCGGCCGGCCGCATGGCGCAGGAAGGCCGCGCTATCGGCATCCTTCCAATCCGCCTGGGATGGCGGGAACCAGCGCCCGATATCGCCTTCCGCCAGCGCACCATAAATCGCGTCACATAGCGCATGCAGCCCGACATCCGCATCGGAATGTCCATCAAGACCAAGCTCATGGGGCACAGTGATGCCACAAAGGATCAAGGGCCGCCCGGCCACCAAGCGATGCACATCAAAGCCGGTGCCGGTACGCGGCATCATGCGGGCCATCATTTCAGCTTCCACGCGGGCAAGATCCTCGGGCCAAGTGATTTTCACATTACGCTCACTGCCCGGCACAATGGCAACCTTCTGGCCGAGCGCTTCCAGCAGGGATGCATCATCCGTCACCGCCCCAGCACGGGCCGCATGCGCCGCCGAGAGCGCCTGATAGCGAAAGGCTTGCGGGGTTTGGGCACGAAACAGAGCCTCGCGCGGGACGGTTGCCTCAATCACGCCACCCGCGACGCGCTTCAGCGTATCAGCGACCGGCTGGGCTGGGATGGCGCCGGGATGCTGTTCCAGGGCAGCGAGCAGGGCAGGGATGGTGCCCTTTGGGATGATGGGGCGTGCGGCATCATGCACCAGAACATAATCCGGTTCCTCCGCCGCGATGGCTGCCAAGCCAGCGCGCACGCTATCCTCCCGTGTCGCGCCGCCGGCCACGACGGGCAGGCAGGGCAGGCCCTGCAATAGGCTGGCGACAAGGGCTTCCTCGCCAGCCGGGGCGACGGGTTGCAACGCGGCGACCAGGCCCTCGGCCAAAAGCGCCTCGGCGGCATGGCGCAGCACGGGGCGGCCGAGCAGCGACAAGAATTGCTTGGGCTGTGCTGCGCCGAAGCGGCTGCCATGCCCGGCCGAGAGAAGAAGAGCCAGAGTTTTCATGCAAACAGTTTAACGCCTGATCCGCACCCGTGAAGTGATCAAAGCGGGCAGGTGCAATACCGACCATGGTGTCATTTGGCGCATTGTCCTTTGGCGATTCGGTCAATCTCTGGCCATAACTGCTTGAAAAGCTTGGTTCGCAGCGCTGATTCTTCTGAGGCGGTTTTGGCCATGTCAGGATGAAGTTCTTTGGCCAAAAGCCTGCGTAGCGCCTCGATACGTTTGTCTTCACGCGCTACTTCTTCTTGAGAAGCTTTTTTCGTAACGGCGCTTGTCGCCTTTACCTTCCAGAAATCGCGTTCCTGGATCAGGTTCTTGCAAGTTCCGGCCAATTGTTCGATGGCTGAGTTGCAGTCTTGGAACATTTTCAATGATTCGATGGGGAGCACCGCCGTCAAATGGGCGGAGCCGCTGACGCTAGCCTCTCTGACAGGTTTGCTGGCCGGCGGGTCGGGCCGCGTGAGTCTTTCCTCAGGGCGCACCATTTGCGCGCTTGGGCAAGATGCTGGCGCGGGAACCGCAGGCGCCTGCCTGATCGCGAAGCGCTCATAGGCCTCAATCTGGTCTCTTCTGATGGGCATTACGCGCGCTTCCCTTTGGCGCCGGAATGCCCGCCAACCGAGACAGGGATTTCTTCGACCCAGACGCCGGCGACTGGGCACGGGGCAAGGAAGGCCAATTCATTTTGTGAGGAAGGTTCAAAGATCATCTTTGTTCTCCCGGTCTGAAATTCGCTCACCGTTATCTTCTCACCACGGACTGAACGCCTGATCTGTGACGAATGGCGCAAAGCGCATATTTTTTGGCGAGAATGGCCAAGGGCGGCCGGAGTCACACTAATGGTGCATAAGAATGTTTTGGGGCCCGAAATGGCCGCAGGGTTGGCACGATGAGTCGGTGCCTGCGCTAAAATGGTTGACGAGATTTCATTAAACATGTTGCAAACCCCTCAGTAACCGGGTTGTTCCGGCAAGGGGCAGAGTGCCTTTCAACCCTTGGTTAAATCCTGAGAAAAATCGGAAACTAGCCTGAAATTTTTCCGAATACGGTGATTTCGGATCGGCGCTGGGCACGAAAAAGCTGCGGCGCAACGACCAAGACCGATTCGTTCCCAAGGCCATTTGAAACTCAATCGGGATTTCTGTTGCCATGCCGCAGGACCACCCTCGAACTGCCTGCGACTCATTGGACAGCAATCCTGCCCAGTCACGCGGCATGAATCCTGCGAAGGAGGCAGTTACAGGTTGTGTATTGAAGGGATTTCAGGTATTTTGCACAAATTCAATGCAAAATTGGTGCACGCGGCATGAATCTGCCTCTTCTGAAGCCGATTGACCTTGGCGGCTTGGCCATTTCGGCGCCTGTCATCCTGGCTCCGATGTCAGGTGTCACGGATCAGCCCTTTCGGCGCCTCGCGCGGTCACTCGGCACGCCCATGGTGGTGTCGGAGATGATCGCCTCTCAGGCCATGGTGCGGGAAAACCGCCAGACGTTGAAAATGGCGGAATTGGATGGCTTTGGCGGTCCGGCTTCGGTGCAACTTGCCGGCTGTGACCCGACAACCATGGCGGAAGCCGCGAAGCTGGTGGTGGATCGCGGCGCGGCGGTGGTGGATATCAATTTCGGCTGCCCCGTCAAAAAGGTGGCGCTTGGTCAAAGCGCGGGCAGCGCGCTCATGCGCGATGAAATCGCCGCCGCACGCATTCTGGAAGCCACCGTCAAGGCCGTATCCGTTCCGGTAACCCTCAAGATGCGCATGGGTTGGGACCATAATAGCCTGAATGCACCCAATCTGGCCCGCATTGCGCAAGCTTGTGGCATTCGTCTGGTCACCATCCATGGCCGTACGCGCCAGCAATTCTACACTGGCCAGGCTGATTGGGCCTTCATTCGTCGCGTCAAGGAAGCCGTGCAAATCCCTGTGATTGCGAATGGTGATATCCTTTGCATTGAGGATGCGGAGGAAGCTTTGCGCCAATCCGGCGCCGATGGCGTCATGATCGGCCGCGGCGCCTATGGCCGGCCCTGGCTGCTCGGGCAGGTCGCTGCCCATCTGATGCATGGCATCCGCGCCGAGGAACCAACCCTCGCCGAGCAAAAGCGCGTCCTGTTGGAGCATTACGCGCTGATGCTTGAGCATCATGGCACGGAGCCCGGCATTCGCATCGCGCGGAAACACGTTGCCTGGTATTCCAAGGGCTTGCCTGGTTCGGCTGAGTTTCGCGTGGCGGTCAATCACGCGGTAACGGCGGAAGCAGTCCAGGCCCTGATTCATGGCTTTTTTGACCCGCTGATCGAAAAGGGCGTCACGGCCGTGCGGGATTCCTTCCGCGAAGCCGGGGAAGGGCGGATTGCCGCATGAATGCGCGCGCAGGCCTTGGCAGCACCAATCGCAGCATGCCGCGACTTGATAGCGCCATGGTGCTGGCTGCCCTGCCCGTGCCGGCGGTGGTGCTGAATGCGGAAGACCGCTTCACCTTTGCCAATGGCGCTGCCGAGCAATTCTTCGGGCTTTCCGCCGGTGCGCTATGCCAGTTGAAGCTGAGTGACATCCTGCCGCCCGATAACCGCGTCTTTGCCGTGCTGGCACAGATCAGGCGCTTTGACTCGCCGGTTTCCGATTACGATCTGCTGCTGGAGAGCCCGCGCATCAATCGCCGCGGTGTTTCCGTCCATGGCGCGCCTTTGCATGAAATTGAAGGCGCTGTGGTGCTGACCTTGCAGGATGGGTCAATGGCGCAAATGCTGGACCGGCAGCTCAGTTTCCGGGGCGCGGCGCGCGGCGCCTCTGCCATGGCGGCGATGCTGGCGCATGAGGTGAAGAACCCGCTTTCGGGCATTCGCGGGGCCGCACAATTGCTGGAACAGAATGCGCCAGAGGCGGATAAGGAGCTCTGCCTGCTGATCCAGGATGAGGTGGACCGCATTCGCGGCCTGGTGGATCGCTTTGATATCTTCTCCGAACGCCCTGTCGAATTGGGGCCGGTCAATATCCATCAGGTGCTCGATCATGTGCGGCGCATTGCGCAGACGGGCTTTGCCGCGCATCTGAAGGTTGCGGAAGAATATGACCCGTCGCTGCCGCCGGTTTGGGGCAATCGCGACATTCTGGTCCAGATCATCCTGAATTTGGTGAAAAATGCCGCCGAGGCGGTGGACCCGATCCATGGCGAAATCGTGCTTTCCACCGCCTATCAGCATGGCGTGCGCATCGCGGTGCCGACTGCCAATGAACGGGTGCATCTGCCGCTGCTGGTGACAGTGCGCGACAATGGGCCGGGCATCCCTGAAGACATTCAGGCGACGCTGTTTGAGCCCTTTGTCTCCACCAAAAAGGGCGGGCAGGGGCTCGGTCTGGCACTTGTCGCGAAGCTCGTGACCGATCTCGGCGGGCTGATCGAATGCGATTCCCGCCCGGGTCGGACCTTATTCAAACTTTCCATGCCGGCGCCCCCGGCGGGTTGGCAGGAGAGCGCCTGATGAATGAATCCCGCACCGTCCTGATTGCCGATGATGATCGCGCCATTCGCACCGTATTGAGCCAGGCGCTCGGCCGAGCCGGGTATCAGGTGCGCGCGACATCCTCGGCGGCCACCCTTTGGCGGTGGGTGGAGGATGGGGAAGGGGATGTGGTGATCACCGATGTGGTGATGCCGGATGAAAACGGGCTTGATCTGGTGCCGCGCATCCGCCGCGTGCGGCCTGAGATGCGCGTCATTGTCATGAGCGCGCAATCCACCTTCGCGACCGCCGTGAAGGCAACCCAACGCGGCGCCTTTGAATATTTGCCCAAGCCCTTCGATTTGAAGGAAGTTCTGGGCACGGTGGAACGCGCCTTGGCAGCCCCCCCGGATGCCCCCCCGCCCGAGGAAGCGGAAGGCGAAAAACTGCCCTTGATCGGGCGGTCCGCCGCAATGCAGGAAATCTATCGGACGGTTGCGCGGCTCACCACCACCGATCTGACCGTGATGGTCACCGGGGAAAGCGGCACCGGCAAGGAACTGATCGCCCGCGCTTTGCATGATTACGGCAAGCGCCGCGCCGGGCCGTTTGTGGCCATCAATATGGCGGCGATTCCGCGCGAATTGATCGAAGCCGAGTTGTTCGGCCATGAGCGCGGCGCTTTCACCGGCGCGCTTAATCGCGGCATTGGCCGGTTTGAACAGGCTGCCGGCGGCACGCTGTTTCTTGATGAGATCGGCGATATGCCGCCCGAGGCACAGACCCGCTTGCTGCGGGTTTTGCAGGAGGGCGAATTCACCACGGTGGGTGGGCGCCAGCCAATTAAGGCCAATGTGCGCATAGTGGCCGCGACCCATCGCGATTTACGCCACCAGATCCGCCAGGGCCTGTTTCGCGAGGATTTGTTCTATCGCCTGAATGTGGTGCCGATCCGCCTGCCACCCTTGCGAGAAAGGCTGGAGGATATCCCCCTGCTTGCACGGCATTTTCTGGATCGCGCCCGCGCGTCCGGCCTGCCTGCCAAGCAATTGGCGCCGGAGGCATTGGAAGCGCTCAAGGCCCATGCCTGGCCGGGCAATGCGCGCGAATTGGAAAACCTGATGCGCCGCATGGCGGCCCTTTACCCCCAGGAAGTGATCGGCGCCGATGCCGTGGCGGCGGAATTGGCGGAGGCCGCGCCCGTCGCCGGCCCCGATGGCCAAGCCGCGCCCATGACGCTGGAACAGGCGGTGGAACGCCATTTGGCCAGCTTCATGTCGGCCCATAAGGATGGCATGCCGGTCAAGGAATTATATGACCGGGTACTCGCTGAGGTTGAACGCCCCTTGCTCCGCATGGCATTGAGCGCGACAAGAGGCAATCAGATCAAGGCGGCGGCCATGCTCGGGCTCAATCGGAATACGCTGCGGAAGAAGCTGCGGGAATTGGAACTTCCCGTGGTGCGCGGCGCATGATGATCCGGCATCGCCGCATGACCTGACCATGCCCGCCGAGGCGCTGGCCGAAGCGCCGTCGCGCCCGCGCGGGTTTTTCACCCGGCTTGCGGATATCGTCACCGGCAAGGTTTTTACCTTATCTTTGGCAGTGCTGGCCCTAGTGGTCGGGCTTGCCACCTTTGCTGCATTATCGGGCGGGACGCCCATCGGCCCCACCGGCGCGGGGCAATTGGCCGGCGTCATTCTTGCCAATATCGCCTTCCTGCTGCTGTTGGTCGCCTCACTCGCAGCGCGGCTCACGCGCATGTGGCTGGAACGCCGACGCGGCGCGGCAGGGTCGCGGCTGCATGTGCGGCTTGTGCTGCTGTTCGGCGTGGTGGCTGCGGTGCCCGCGCTGCTCGTGGCGGGCTTTGCTGCGCTATTCTTCAATCTTGGCATTCAGGCCTGGTTCAGTGACCGTGTGCGCGACACTTTGGAAGCATCGCTGGTGGCCTCACGCGGCTATCTTGATGAGCATCGCAACACGATCCGCGCCGATATCCTGTTCATGGCGAATGACCTCAATCGTGCGGCGCAGGTGCTGCTGCCCGATAATGGCGTTGCCTTCGCGCGCCTGCTTGCGACCCATACCGCTTTGCGCGGCCTGACGAGCTCCATCATTTTTGAACCCGTGCTCGGCCAGGTGGTGGCGAATGCGGGCCTTGGCATTTCAAACCTGGTGGATTTGCCGCCAGCCTGGGCTTTGGAGGCCGTGCGCTCAGGTGAAGTGGTCGTGCTGCCGAGTGAGGCTGAGGAAGGGCGGGTGCGCGCCATGGTGCAGCTTAATATCCCGCCAGGCCTTGTGTTGCTGATCACGCGCCCACTTGATCCTTCGGTCTTGGGGCATATGCGGCGGACCGAGATATCCTTCAACGAATACAATCAGCTCGACCGCAATCGGGGAAGCCTGCAAATCACCTTCTTCCTGATTTTTGCCATCGCCACCCTGCTTGTGCTGCTGGCTGCGGTGCTGATTGGTTTGCTCATGGCCAATCGCATCGCGCGGCCCATTTCGCGCTTGATCCTGGCGGCAGAACGCGTACGCGGTGGCGATCTGGCGACCAAGGTGGAAGAAGGGGAGGCGGATGACGAAATCGCGCGCCTCGCGCGGTCCTTCAACCGCATGACCAGCCAGCTTGGCGCGCAGCGTGCCGAATTGATGAATGCCTATAGCCTGATTGATGAGCGTCGGCGCTTTACCGAAACCGTGCTGTCGGGTGTTTCAGCCGGTGTCGTCGGGCTTGATAGTGAAGGGCGCGTCACCCTGCCCAATCGGTCAGCGAGCGCGTTGCTGGGTGTTGATCTGGATGCCGCGATTGGCCTTTCCTTTGCGCGCATCGCCCCGGAATTCGCGGAATTGCTGGCAGCGGCGGCGGCCAATCCGGAACGCCCACGTGTCGCTGAAA
>JADCFP010000123.1 GCA_020249465.1 Roseomonas sp.
GCGCCACAATATCGCGCCAATGGCTGTCACTACGGAATAACGCGCCAAGCGCTGATTTGTCGCCCGCCGCCAGTGCCGCATTGAAGCGCTTGAGCCAGGCTTCGATGATATGGCCGATACCTTGTTCCGAAATGACCAGCATGTGCTTCTGCCTTCAATCCACCGCGCCCAACCCGGCGCCTTTTCTGGCATGATCCTAAGCGCCCAAGCGCAGCGCCGCAAATCCTGGGTCGGGGCGGATTTCATCCCCGGGCGAATGCGCCTATCCTACCGGGTGAAAATGGAGAAACGCTCATGAATGCTTCCCTTGCGGGCAAGGTCGCGCTGGTCACGGGCGCGGGCAAGAATATCGGCCGCGCCATTGCGATGCGGCTCGCCGCCGATGGTGCCGCCATTGTGGTGAATGGCCGTTCGGATGAGGGCGCGATCAAGGCCGTGGCCGATGAAATCATCGCCTTTGGCGGCCGCGCCATGGCCTATCGCGCCGATATCTCCAAGCCCGAGGAAGTGGCAAGCATGGCCGCCGCCGTCGCTGCGGAAATGGGCGGCGTGGATATTCTAGTGACCAATGCGGGGCTGCGCCGCCAGACCAGCTTCCTCGACATGTCCTTCGCGGAATGGCGAGAAATTCTCTCGGTCGCGCTGGATGGCGCCTTTATCGTCACGCAAGCCTTCGTGCCGCAGATGATTGCGCGCGGGGGCGGTTCGATCATCGGGTTGTCAGGGATTTCCACCCATGTCGGCACGCCCAATCGAGCGCATGTTTCAGCCTCCAAGGCTGGGCTTGAGGGCTTGATGCGCGCCCTGGCGGTGGAATTGGCCCCCAAGGGCATTCGCGCCAATAGCGTTGCCCCCGGTGCGGTGGATACGGTGCGCGGCGCCTCGGCCGGGTCCATGCCGAGCACGCTCGCCGATGGCGGCATTCCCATGCGTCGCCGTGCGAGTGTTGCCGAAATCGCCGATGTGGTGCGCCTGCTGGCGGGGCCAGAAGGCGGCTATATCACCGGCCAGACCCTGCATGTGAATGGCGGGGCGTTTTTGACCTGAAAGACGGTAGGGGTGACCCAGCCTGATGGGTCACCCCTTGCACGTCACCCCGGCGTATTGCCCCGAGCATTGAGCCGCAGCGGCACAAAGCGCTGCCCGCCGGCGTTTTCAACCGCAAACAACCCGACATTGCGGTTCTGCCGGCGCAGGCGCTCGATCTGTTCCTGCACTTCTGCCGGCGTTGTCACGCGGTTCTGCTGCACTTCCACAATCACATCACCGGGGCGGAGTTCACGCTCTGCCGCCGGGGTGCCGGGGATCACTTCCACAATCACCACGCCACGCTGTTCGGGCTTCAGGTTGAAGCGCTGGCGAAGCTCATTCGTGATGGTCGCAACCCGCAGCCCAAGCCCGGTCAATTCTACCGGCCCCTGACTGGGAGGAGGTGCTGCCGGAGCCCCAGCCTGGCGCTGTTCCGTAGGTAATTCGCCCAAAGTCACGCTAACGGTTTCTTCCTTGCCATCGCGCCAGATCACCACCGGCACGGAACTACCCACATTGTTATCCGCGACAATGCGCGGCAGCGCGCGCATTTCCGGCACGGCCACGCCATTGAAGCGGATGATCACATCGCCCGAGCGAATGCCCGCCTGCGCCGCCGGCCCATCGGCCTGCGCATTCGCCACCAGCGCTCCGCGCGTGCCCGCAGGCAGGCGCAAAGCTTCGGCAATGTCATCCGTCACCGCCTGGATATTCACGCCAATCCAGCCGCGCCGCACACGCCCAGCGTCACGGAGCTGCGCCACCACGCGCGTTGCCAAATTGGACGGGATAGAAAAACCAAGCCCGGCAGAAACACCGCTCGGTGAGACAATCGCAGTATTGATGCCGATCACCTGACCGCGCATGTTAAACAAAGGCCCGCCGGAATTGCCCTGATTGATCGAAGCATCCGTCTGGATGAAATCATCATAGAGCCCCTGGCCGATATCGCGCCCACGGGCCGAGATAATCCCCGCCGTGACCGTACCGCCAAAGCCGAAGGGATTGCCGATGGCAATGACCCAATCACCCACTTCCGATTGATCCGAATCGCCAAAGGGTACGGCGGATAGCGGCTTGTCATGCTTGATGCGCAGCACCGCGATATCCGTGCGCGGGTCCGTGCCCACCAATTCAGCGCGAATGCTGGTCTTGTCCTGCAGGATCACATTGATTTCATCAGCGCCATCAATCACGTGATTATTGGTCACCACAATCCCTTCGCGGGCATCAATGATGAAGCCGGACCCGAGCGATTGCGCGCGGCGCTGGCGCTGCTGCGGGCCTTCACTCTGACCCTGCCCGGGCGGGCGGTTCCGATTGAAGAAATCGCGGAAGAATTCCTCAAAGGGACTGCCCGGCGGCAATTGCGGCATATCCGGCGCATTGGGCCGGCCGGAGCGCGGCGCGACATTCTTGGTGGTGGAGATATTCACCACCGCCGGCAGCAATTCCCGCGCGAGTGGGGCGAAGCTTTCCGGCGCGCGCTGCTGCGCCTGGGCCGTGCTGATCAGCGGCAAGGGGGCGACCGGTGCCAAGGCCATGGCGCCGGCAAGGGCAAGATGGACGATACGCAAGGAAGCTCTCCTCGGGGCAGGCGTCTATATTCCTAACAGATTGGCGTCGGTCACGCGAATTTAAGGCATCTCACTGCAACGAAATGCGACAAAAAGCGACCGCGTCACCAAAGCCTGAGCAGCCAGGCAAGACCAATGCCTCCCGCCGCCGCGATCAGCCCGCCTATTCTGAGCCGTGCCTCGGGCGTCTCAGCCAGGCTTGCCAGCATCCGCCGCATGAAGCCTGGGGCGATAGCATAGGCCAAACCCTCCAGGGCAAGCACTACGGCGATGCCCTGGAGCAGTGTGGTGAAGCTCACCTTGGCGCCGGAGTCGGCAGGCCATTCGGGCTTTCGCGGAAATAGCGAAAGAATTCCGAATCAGGCGTCAGCACCAGCCGCGTATCGCCTTCGGCAAAGGCTTCACGATAGGCCTGCATGGTGCGCCAGAACTGGAAGAAGGCCGGGTCGCGCTGGAAGGCTTCCGCAAAAATGCGGATGGCTTCCTGTTCGCCCTGACCGCGCAGGATATCGGCCTGCGCCTGGGCTTCCGCGATCAGCACGGTGCGTTCGCGTTCAGCACCCGCCCGCACGCGCTGCGCCACTTCCGCACCTTCCGCGCGCGCTTCGCGCGCCACGCGTTCACGTTCGGATTGCATGCGCGACAGGATGGCTTGCGTGTTTTCGCCCGGCAGATCGGCGCGGCGGATGCGCACATCCTCAACCGCAATCCCGAATTGGCGCGCTTCCTCATTCACCTGACGGCGAATTTCACCCATGATCCGCGCGCGATCCGTGGACAGCACCGCAAGCAGGGGCTCATTACCCAGCACACGCCGGAGCGATGAGGTGACAATGGAATTGAGCCGTGCGCGAATGCCGGCCTCGGTCGCGCCCACAGTCTGAAAGAAACGCAGCGGATCGGTGATGCGGTAGCGCGTGAAGCTATCCACGATCAGCCGGCGCTGATCGCCTAGGATCACTTCTTCGCCCGGCGCATCGAAATCCAGCAGGCGCCGGTCAAAGGTAATGACCGACTGGATGAAGGGCAGCTTCCAATGCAGGCCCGGTTCCTGAATCACGCGGCGCGGTTCGCCGAATTGCGTGATCAGCACCTGCTGCGTTTGGTGCACGGTGAACAGCGTGGAAGACGCGGTGAAGATCGCCGCCGCCAATACGCCAAGCAGAATGATGGAGCGGTTCATCGCGCAACCCCCGGACGGTTTTGCATCATGGGCGCGGCAGCCGCACCTGGTGGCAGCGGCGCGGGCCGCTGCTGCGGCACCGCCGCAGGCGCCTGACGCGCGCCACCCGTTTCACCCAATTGCAGGAAGGGCACCACGCCTTGCAGCCGGTCATCCACAATCACCTTGGGATTGCGGCGGAGAATTTCTTCCATGGTTTCAAGATACATCCGGCGCGTGGTCACATCGCGCGCCTGTTCGTAAGCCGAAAGCACAGACAGGAAGCGCGCACTTTCACCACCGGCACGCGCCACTTGGCTTTCGCGGAAGCCCTGGGCTTCCTGCACCATACGCTCAGCCTCACCACGGGCGCGGGGAATGATGTCATTGCGGAAGCTTTCTGCTTCATTGCGCTGACGCTCACGGTCCGCATTGGCGCGCTGCACATCACGGAAGGCGTCAACCACTTGGGCAGGCGGGTCCACCTTCTGCAATTGCACCTGGGTGATTTCAATGCCGGCCTTGTATTGGTCCATGATCGCCTGGGCACCGCGACGCACTTCCTGTTCAATCTGCGCACGCGCTTCAGTCAGTGCCGGCTGGATTGCGGTGCGCCCAATCACTTCGCGCATCACACTCTCGGCGGCGGTCTTCACCGTGCTTTCGGGGTTGCGCGTATTGAACAGGAATTCGCCCGCATCGCGGATGCGCCAGAACACGGCAACGTCAATATCAATGATATTTTCATCCCCCGTCAGCATCAGGCTTTCTTCCAACACATCGCGCGCAGGCAGAACGCGCCCGCCGGCAATGGCCCCATCCTGCGCGCCGACAAAGCCGATATCCACGCGGTTGATGCGTGTGACACGCGGTGTGGTATGGCTTTCGATCGGCCAGGGCAGGCGATAATTCAAGCCGGGCTGAGTGGTATGGCTGAAGGCGCCAAAGCGCATCACCACGCCCTGTTCATCCGGCTGCACCCGATAAAACCCCGAAGCAGCCCAGCCAACGACGAGCACAATGCCGATCAGGGCGAAAAGCTTGCCGCCGCCCGCACCACCGCTTGGCAATACGCGCCTGATAGCGTCCTGCGCCTGGCGGATCGCGTCATCTATATCCGGGCCACGGCCACCCTGGCCGCCACCACCACCACCGCCCGAAGGCGGCTGGCCCCAAGGGCCCTGAGGGTGCGGATTGCCCCAAGGGCTTTGACCGCCACTATTGTTATTCCAGGGCATGAAAGGCTCGGCCTCCAGCAGGTGAACGTCAAAAACCAAAGGCCCAAAACCGGGCGGGATGCTTCAAGCGGGAAGCCAAGCCCCATATAGAGGCGCGCGACCCTCCCGCAAAGCAGCTAACGGCGCTGTAATGCCGGGCCGGGCGGATATTGACCATGAACAGGGGCTTTTCAAGCGATGGCGGATGATTTGGCGGCAGCGGTGACAAAAGCCCTGACGGCGGTGAAGGATCCGGCTTCGGGCCGGGATGTGGTTTCGGCAGGGATGGTGCAGGGCCTGGTGGTGCGCGACGGCATGGTGCATTTCGCGCTGCAGGTGGCCCGCGAAGCCGCCGCCAGCCTGGAACCGCTGCGCGCCGCCGCCGAATCCGCTGCCCGTGCTGTGCCGGGGGTGATCTCGGCCACCGCCGTGCTGACGGCGCATCGCGCAGAAGCGCCAGCCCGCCCGGCTGGCCCGCGCGGCCCAGCGACCCCGGGCCCCATGCTGCTTTCCGATGTGCGGGCGATCATCGCCGTTGCGTCAGGTAAAGGCGGTGTCGGCAAATCCACCACGGCGGTCAATCTGGCGGTGGCTTTGGCAGCCGATGGCCTCAAGGTCGGGCTACTGGATGCTGATATATACGGGCCATCGCTGCCGCAAATGCTGGGCACGCGGGAAAGGCCGCGGTCTGAGGGGCAGCGCATTACCCCACTCAACCGCTGGGGTCTGAAGGCCATGTCCATCGGGTTCCTGGTGGAGGAAGAAACACCCATGATCTGGCGCGGCCCCATGGTGATGGGCGCGTTGGAGCAAATGATGGGGCAAGTCGCCTGGGGCCCCTTGGATGTGATGATTGTGGATATGCCGCCCGGGACGGGGGATGCGCAATTGACGATGTCTCAGCGCGTGCCCTTGGCCGGCGCAGTAATTGTCTCCACCCCGCAAGATGTGGCGCTGCTGGATGCTAGGCGCGGCGTGCGCATGTTCGAGAAGGTCAATGTCCCGGTGCTGGGGCTGATCGAGAATATGTCCTTCTTCTGCTGCCCCAATTGCGGCCATCGCGCGGATATTTTCAGCCATGGCGGCGCGCGACGGGAAGCGGAGAGGCTGGGTGTGGAATTCTTGGGTGAATTGCCGCTGAAGCTCGAAATCCGCGAATTGGCCGATGCCGGCACGCCCATTGTGATGGCGCGGCCGGAATCGGAGGAAGCGCAATCCTATCGCCGCATCGCGCGGCGCGTTTGGGAAAAGGCAGCGACGAAGGCGGATGCAGCGCCGAAGATTGTGATGGGGTGAGGGTGCGATTTCAGACAAATAGCCATTTCGTGCAGTAGAGCGTGTTGCGTTCACATGGGTTCACGCCACCCGCTCTACCTCGTTGTTTTTCGAGCATCTTCACACGTTCAGATGATTCCATCTGAACGTGATCTGCTCTAGCGCTGCAGAAAATCCTTGAGCCACGCCAGCACTTCCCCCGGCGCTTCCTCTGCCAAATAATGCCCTGAAGCGACTGCGCCGCCGGTCACCGGGCCAGCGGCGTAATCGCGCCAAATGGCCAGCGCGTCATACCATTTTGGGATGCTGCCCTTGGCGCCCCAAAGTGCGAGTAGCGGGCAGGAGATTTTCTGCCCCACCGCGCGGGACGCACGGTCGTGGTCAAGATCAATCGTGGTGGCGGCGCGGTAATCCTCACAAATCGCGGCGACCGTTCCGGGCAGATGCAAGGCGGCCAGATAATCCGCGCGCGCTTCCGGGTGGAAGAAGGATTTGTCCTTGGGTTCGCGCGATGTGTGCAGGTCAAACCAATCTTCGATATCGCGCAGGATCATGCGTTCGGGCCGATCATGCGGCTGTGCCAGCCAGAACCAATGATAATAGCCAAGGCCAAAGGCCATGTCGGCGCGTTCAAAATGTTCAAGAGTTGGGATGATATCAAGCACACAAAGCCGTTCCACCGCTTCCGGCGTATCCAGCGCCAGCCGATGCGCGACGCGCGCGCCGCGATCATGCGCGACAATTTGAAAGTGGGAAAAGCCCAGCCAGGCCATCAGCGCCACCATATCGGCGGCCATTTCGCGCTTGGCATAGGGCACGTGATCGGCGCTGACAGCGGGCTTGGATGAAAACCCATAGCCGCGCAGATCGGGCGCAATCACGGTGAAATCGTGAGCCAGGATCGGCGCCAAGCGATGCCACATGGCATGCGTTTGTGGATTGCCATGCAGCAGCAAAAGCGGCGGGCCGGAACCCGCGCGGCGGAGCCGGATGCTCTGCCCATTGGCTTCACGTGTTTCCAGCGTGAAGCCTTCGAAAAATGCCATTTCAGCCGCCGCGGCGCGCGCCACCAGGGCGCCCGGCGTCAAAGCCAAGGAAGCCCGCTTCGGGCTGCGCTGCGCCGCCATCATTGGCAAAAAGCCTGGGCCTGATGGAAACACTCGGCGCCCGCGGCCCCTGTGCCGCGGCCTGCCGCGACAGCCGCAGCGCTTCCTGCTGCGCGGCACGTTCGGCGCGCTCCTGCTCGGCGCGGGCGGCGGCGGCGCTGCGCGCACTTGTCGGGCCGGAACTGCCGGCCATTCCGCGTGCGGAGAGCAGATAGAACAGGATATCATTGCGCCCCTGATCCACCGCCCAATCTGTGGGCGTCAGGCCAAGCGCGTTGCGGCCATTCAGATCCGCGCCGCGATTGACCGCATCACGTGCCGCCGCCAGATCGCCACGGGTGATGGCATCAAATAGCGCCGGCGTCGGCGAAAGATTGGCGCTTTCATCCGCTGGGATGGGCTCTGGCGCGCGGCGCGCGGCAAGGCCTGGCAGCGCCGGTGGCCTGGGCGCCTGCGCGCCAGGCTGACCTTGGGGGGCCGCGAATTGTGCGGCGGCGGGCAGGATATCTGCCCCCAGCAGGGCGATCACGGCCAGGGGAAGCAGGCGCGGAAGGGATTTCATGGCTCGATATTAGCCGCCCCGGGCCGGGACTGCCAGCTTTACCCCCAAGGGCCCTGCTGCGCTGGCGGCTTTTCGGATGGGATTTCCTGCCCCCAAGGGCTGCTGCTTGGCCGCGCCCCCATGTTGGCGGCGAGTTTCTCCAGCGCCGCCACGCGGTTTGCCGTGCGCGGATGGGTCGAGAAAAGATTATCCATCCGCGCGCCCGATAGCGGATTGATGATGAACATATGCGCGGTCGCGGGATTGGCTTCTGCCCGCTGGTTCACGCGCTGATGGGCGTAATGTTCCAATTTCTGCAGCGCTCCGGCCAGGGCCATGGGTTGGCCGCAAATCTCGGCGCCCATCCTGTCGGCCTCATATTCGCGCGACCGGCTGATCGCCATTTGCACAATCGCCGCCGCCATGGGCGCCAGGATCACCATCAGCAGCATGCCGATCGGGCCAAAGGGGTTCTGGCCCTGCCGGTTCCGGCCGCGATTGGACATCATGCCGAATTGCGCGAGTGCCGAAATGGCGCCGGCGATGCTGGCGGTCACAGTCATCAGCAGCGTGTCGCGGTTCTTAATATGCGCCAATTCATGCGCAATCACGCCGGCGGCTTCTTCTTCCGAAAGCATTTCAAGCAGGCCGGTATTCACCGCAACGGCGGCGTGTTGCGGATTGCGCCCGGTGGCGAAGGCATTGGGCTGGGCTTCGTGGATCACGTAAAGCGCTGGCATGGGAAGGCCGGCATTGGCCGCAAGCTGCGCGGTCATGTCGTAAAGCCGGGGCGCTTCTTGCGGGCCGATGGGCTGGGCATTGTGCATGCGCAGCACCATCTTGTCGCTATTCCACCAGGAAAACAGGTTCATGCCGCCCGCGAAAAGCAACGCCATGATCATGCCCTGTTGGCCGCCAATCATTTGGCCGATCACGCCAAACAACGCCGTCATGGCCGCAAGCAAAACGACGGTGCGGGTATAGCCAGCCATGATGTGTTTCCTTTATTGCCTCGTGCGCCCCTGAAGTGATGTTAGGACCGATTTTCATGGAGAATAAACCCCAGGTCGAAAATGACCAAAAGCAGGCCCCCGCGCCGGCCAAGGCGCCGCCTGCCAAGCCTAAGGAAATTGGCGGCCCCAAAGGCCCGGAACCGACCCGCTTTGGCGATTGGGAACAGAAGGGCCGCGTCAGCGATTTTTAGCGGGCCAGGGACGCGGGGCCGCTTGATGTCAGTTCCATGAACCCGCGCCAAATGGCTTGAAAGCGCGCCCCGCCCGGGCCAATTCCTGCGCGTGCAGTCGGGCGGGCGCGAATCCGCCGGCGCCATTGGATCGTTTCCCGCCCGCCCTTGTTTGCGGGATACGCTCCAAAACTTTGTTTGGTCGCATTTTCCAAGCCGCCGCGTGCTTCCACGCGGCTTGAAAATGCTCAATGTCGGGAGAAGGATTTCACAATGACGGATGAGGAAAAGCGGATCATTACCGCTTTTGTTGAGCGGATGAGCGGCAATGCGGCAGTCGCCGGTGCGCCCTCTGGCCCCTGGGGTGCAAGCACGGCGCAGAAGCCGGACCTGCCGCCCATGGACCAGGAAGCTGACCGCCTGATCGCGGAGCTTTTCACGCGCTATCCGGAAGCGCGCTACCGCATCACGCAAGCGGCCTTCGCGCAGGAAGCCGCGCTGATCGAAGCCAATAACCGCATGCAGCAATTGGAATGGGAAGCCGAAGCCGCGCGTCGTGAAGGCCAGGCGCAGAAGGGTGGCATGCTTGGCGGGTTGTTCGGCGGCAATCGCCCTGCCCCCATGCCACCGCGCCCGCAGCCCTATTACCCGCCGGGCCATAACCCGCAGGCGCTGCAACAGCGCCAGGGTGGCGGCTTCCTTGGCACTGCGCTTGCCACTGCGGCGGGCGTGGCTGGCGGCATCATGCTGGGCAATATGTTGATGAGCGCGCTTGGCAGTGGTGGCGCGGCGCAGGCCGCTTCATCGGGCGGCTTCGCGCAGGAAGCCGTGCCCTCGTCCTCCGCTTGGAGCGGAGATGCTCAGCCGGATGCCACGGCGGATTACGGCAATGACGCCAGCGCCGATTGGGGCGACGAGGAAATTTGAAAACCGGTAAGGCCCGCCTGGAAATGGCGGGCCTTATCCTTTGGCTTCCTGGCGAATGGCGATCAGCGCTGCAACGGTGCTGCGGATATCGGCCTCACTATGTTCGCTCGACAGAAAGAACCGCAGCCGCGCTGCTTTCTCCGCCACCGCCGGATAGATGATCGGCTGCACATTGATGCCGCGCTCAAAGAGCTTTTGCGAATAGCGCCCCGCGGCAATCGAAGACCCCAGGATTACCGGGATGATTGCATGCGGTGTGGCCGATCCCGTATCGAAGCCGGCGGCACGCGCCAATTGCAGGAATAGCGCCGCATTGGCCTGAAGCTGCGTAACACGTTCCGGTTCCGCATGTAAAATCTTCAGGCTTTCCACTGCGGCTGCCGCCAAGGCAGGCGCGAGCCCCACCGAATAGACAAAGCCGGGCACGGAGTGGCGCAGCCATTCGATCAGGCTGGCATTGCCGGCGATATAGCCGCCACAGCCCGACAGGGTCTTTGAAAGTGTCCCCATCCAGATATCAACCTCATTCGGGTCAATACCGAAATGCTCATGCACGCCATGGCCGCGCGCACCAATAACGCCAAGCGCATGCGCCTCATCCACCATCAGCCAGGCGTCATGGCGGCGCGCAATTTCAATGAAACGCGGCAGATCGGGGATATCGCCATCCATGGAATAATGGCCCTCAATCACCAAAAGCGCCCGTCTTGCGCCGCGCCGCGCCTCGGCAAGGGCGGCCTCTGCGGCGCGCCAGTCATTATGCGCGAAGGAAACCCGCTTCGCACCGGAAAGCCGCACCCCTTCCGTGCAGGAATTATGGATCGCCGCGTCATGCACAATCAGATCGCGCGGCCCCATCATATGCCCGATCACCGTGACATTAGTGGCGTGTCCTGAAACAAACACAAGCGCTGCATCTGCCTGGTAATGCGCCGCAACTGCCGCTTCCAGAGCACCATGCAATGGCCGTTCGCCGGAGACCATGCGCGACGCCGAAGCCGATACCCCATGCCGATCAATCGCTGCCTTGGCTGCTGCCTGTACGCGCAGATCACCGTTCAGGCCAAGATAATTGTAGGACCCGAAATTGATCACCTCCCGCCCTGCAATGACACTATGGGCAGAAGGAACACCTTCATGAGGGCGGAAGAAGGGATTTTCCAATTCAAGATTGGCCGCCGCTTCGCGGATCAGCGCCATTTCCCGTTGGCCTGGCAATTCACGAAAGCTGCGCAGTGATTCGGGTGCCGGCGCATCCTCGCGCCGACGATGCAGCCGCGCCAGCAACGCCGCGCGCGTAGCAGCGGAAAGGCCAAAGCCGCTATTCATGGACCATTGCCTGTTCATGGGTTTCCATCAGCGCCTCAGCAGTCGCGAGATCCGGATTATCCTTGAACAACGCGCCCGCAACACGCTGCACCAGAATGGCGAGGGTCAAATCCTCGGTCACCGCCGTTAACGGCACGCTGATGCCAAGCCGCCGTTCCAACGCCATGCGCAATTCGATGCCGCCCAGTGAATCAAGCCCAAGCGCTGGCAATGGTTGATCAACGCGCACGGCCTCTGGCGGCAGGCGCAGAATGCGCGCCATTTCTTCCCGCGCCAAAGCAAGCACTTCTGTCCGCGCCGCTTCTGGCGTCATGGATAGCAACCTTGCACGCAAGGCTGCGCCATCAGCATCTTGCGTTGTCATTTGGCTGCCAAGCGCCGCGAAGGCGGGCTCCGTCAGAATGGGCAGCGCTGCCTGCATGCCCCCCCAATTCATGCGCGCCAGATGGATCACAGGCGCGCCGGCACCAATCAAGGCGGGCAGCCTTGCCAAGGCTTCCTGCGCGGCCATGGCTTTGGCGCCACTCAAGCGTTCCAGCTTCTCAGCCGCCGCTGCCTCACGTGTGAGCACGCCGGCATCAGTGATCGGCCCCCATCCAACCGCAAGCGCTGCCTTGCCCTCAGCATGGCGGCGCCGCGCGAGCCCTTCCAAAGCGGCGTTGGCGGCGACGTAATTTGCCTGGCCGGGATTGCCAAAAACGGTGGTGGCCGAGGAGAATAGCAAAAACAAATGCAAGGGATCATCTGCGGTCTGTGCTTCCAAAGCCTCTGCCGCCAGAAGCTTCGGCGCCAGCACGCGCGCGAAACTCGCCTGATCCTGCCGCGCTGCGGCGCTATCGGCGAAAACGGCCGCTGCCTGCACCACGCCGCGAATGGGCGCGCCTTCCGCGCGCAACGCCGAAAGGACAGCGCCAAGCGCGGCACGGTCCGTTGCATCACAGGCATGAGCGCTGGCGCGGGCGCCGAGTGCCGCCAGAACGCGCAGCGCCGCATCAATCCCGGGTGTGGCCGCACCGCGGCGGGAGATCAATGCAATACGCCTAGCCCCCGCCGCCGCCAGCCATTTGGCGCATTCCAGCCCAAAGCCTTGCGTGCCGCCCAAAACCACATAACACCCGGCCTCATCCGGCTCCCAAGGTGCAGCGCTGGAATTGCTCTCCAGCGGCGGGCTGATCACGAGCTTGCCGATATGCGAAGATGCCTGAAGCTGACGGAAAGCGGCTTCCGATTCCTCGGCCGGAAAGGCGCGATAGGGAAGCGGCAGCAGCGTGCCATCGGCCAGCCGGGCGGCGATATCGCGCAACAACGCCTCAGCCAATGCAGGGCGGGCGCGGGGCAGGGCATCCGCATCCACGGCGAAATAGCTGATATTGCGCCGGAAGGCGCCAAGCCCGGCGCGCCGACCTTCGGCAAAATCGCGCTTGCCCAATTCAATGAAGCGCCCAAAGGGCTTCAGGAGCGCCAAGCTTCTTTCCATCATGATGCCAGCAAGCGAATTCAGCACCACATCCACGCCATCCGGCCAGGTGGCACGGAGTGCATCGGCAAAGCCAGCATCGCGGCTATCCAGCACCAGATCAGCCCCAAGCTGGCGCAGGAAGGCGCGCTTTTCTGGCGTTCCGGCCGAGGTCGCAACCAGGGCACCCGCTGCCTTGGCGATTTGCAGCGCCGCTAGGCCAACGCCGCCCGCGCCGCCATGGATCAGCACGCGTTCATTGGGCCGCAGCCTCGCCAAGGTTTCCAGGGAATAGGCCGCGGTGATGAAAGCAACAGGAATGGTGGCCGCCGCTTCCGGCGTCATGCCTTGGGGCAGCGGTTGCAAAGCCTCCACCCGTGTCAGCGCATGGGTAGCGAAGGCAGCGGGGGCAAAGCCGAATACCTTGGTGCCCGGCTTCAGCCCGACCCCAGCCCCGGCTTCTTCCACAATGCCAGCGCATTCCATCCCAAGGCTTGGGCCTGCGAAGCCATCCATCAGCATATCTTCCGGCAGCAGCCCCTGCGCCCACATCACATCGCGGAAATTGAGCCCCGTCGCGGCAATGCGCAGCCTGACCTCACCTTCGCCAGGCTTGGGCAAGGTTTGGATCGGCTGCCAGACAAGGCTCGCCAACTGTCCAGGCTGGTCTATGGCAAGCCGGCCCGGAAAGGGCGGCGCCACTGCAGGCAGGCCTGTGCGGAGCAGCGGTTCGAATTGCCCGGCTTCGGAAAGGCTCACTTCTGGCGCAGCCGCCGCCCATTGAGCCATGAGCCGCAACGCCAGGTCACCCGGCGATATGCGTGGCGCTGCCGTCACGCGTCGCAGCTTCAGGCCAGACATTTCATTGGCCAATACCCGCCCCAGCCCAAGCATCGCGCCGGCACGCGCTTCCTCAGCCTGGGCCACCATCATCATCCCCTTTGCCGCACCATCGGCTGCCGCAGCCAGGGCCGTGAGTGCCGCCAAGGTCGAAGCCGGGTCAGCCATGCCGGTTAGGGCAAGAATTTCCGCACCGCGCAGCGCCTTAGGTGGCGGTGTGTCGCCAAGCTTCAGGAGTGCAGGCCGTTCGGGCCCCCAAAGCGCAGCAAAGGCATCCGCCAAAGCCATGGCCTCAGCATCGGCAAAAATCACGCTGGGCGCAGCGATCTCACCGGCAGCTTTAGGCGGGTTTGCGATAGGATTTTGGCCGGAAATCAGCAGCGCGGGCCAGGGCGCTGCCTCCAACGAAATCACCTCGGCCGCTTGCCAGCCCGCAACGCCAAGCCCGGTCCGCCAGGCGGAGGCATCGGGCAGCGCGCCGTCGGCATCATAGCGCCACCAGGATGGGTCCTGCCCAAGGGTGAAATGCCACAGAGACGCTGGCGCCGGTTCCGCCAGCAGCAGCGCCGCCCCTGGTGCCGCCTGGGCTGCCAGCCCTTCCAGCAGCCCGAGCCCCGATCGGCTCAATACGGCCGGCGCAAGGCCCAGAACCACATCCGCCCTTTCCGCCACGGCGGGCGCAGATTTAAGGCTTTCCCAGGCGTCAAAACGAAGCGTGATGTTTTCTGCCACCGCGCCAGAGGCACCAGCCTTTGCCTCGCCAATGGCGCGGTAATGAATACGCCGGCCGGTCGCGCCAAGCACCGCCAAAGCGCCACGCGTCAATGCGCCCCCCGCGCCCAGTTCCAAAACCTTGAGCGGCCTATCCTTGGGCCAGGCAGCCGCCAATTCACGAAGCCCCGCCAAAAGCGGCGCCGCAAGGGCGCGCATGGCACCACCCTGGGCCGGTGGTGGGGGCAGGGTCTCTGCTTCACCGAGCAGGGCCGGCACCACTTGCTCCCGGGCGCGTGCCAGCCAGCCAAGATCGAGCGCCAGTTCAGGCTGTTCGGCCAAGACAGCGCGCCAGATGGCCTCAGGCGGCGGAAGGGGCTGATCTTCAAGGAGGCGCCAGCCGACGGCCAGCGGTTCCGCGGCTCCAGCCGCCGCCAGAATACGCCAAAGCGCCGCACGGTAAGGGCTTGCCGGGGCAGCATGATCGCGCAAGGCCGGCAGCGCTTCCGCGGCAAGATAGGCTTCCAGCAATAGCCCCGATTCCGCCATGGGGGCCATTTGATCCCGGGCACGAACCGCCGCCAAAATCGGTTCCAAATCAATCGGTGCTGGGCCACCAGCCTCAGCCAAGCTTGGCACCGGATCGAGCCGAAAGGCAAGGCTTTCCAGCCGCTCCCGACCGGGCCTTGGCATGCGCTGGAACCAAATATCCTCAATCAGGGCGATCACCGCGCCAGCGGCATCGCGCAACGTCAGGCTTGCGGCAAAAAGCCTGGCGCCGCGTCGCCCTGGGATGATTTCCGCTGAGGCAATGGGTGCGGCATCGCGCCTCGCACAAAGCCTGCCGATCCGGACCGGGACAATGGCCTGATCTGCGCCAAGGCTCTGTCCCAGCAGCAACGCGAAAAGCCCCTGCAAGGCGCCATCCAGCAGCGCGGGATGGAGCATGAAACCATCATGATCCGGCGCTACTTCCGGCAGAATAAGGCGCGCCATTGCGGCGCTTCCGCCCGCATCTTTCGCCACAGTTTGTAGGCTTTGAAAGGCTGGGCCGTAATTCAAGCCATGCCGTGCAGCAAAGGCGATCACTTCCGAACCCTGGATCTGGCGCGTCTCCGCAAATTCAATCGTCGGAGCATCGGGCAGGCGTGGTAGCGGCGCGAAGCGCGCGCGGGCGCAAAGGGTCGGCGGCTCCTCAGCAAGGCGCGGGCGTGCTTCCAGGGTGAAGCCACCTTCGCCATCTGCCTTGTGGCGCAATTCCACCAGGCTCTCATTATTCAGGGTGACGGCACGCAGGATGGCGAGGTCCTGCACCTCCAGCACCGGGGCGTCGGGATGCATGAGCGCGGCAGCCGCCAGGGCGGCTTCCGCCATGGCGGCAGCGGGCAGCACGGCCTCACCAAACAGCTTATGATCAGCGAGCCACGGCGCGGCGGCGGTATCCAGCCACTGGGTCCATTGTCCTGGAGCGAGCCCTTGGCGGAACCCAAGTAGCGGATGATCCAATTCAGGGACCGTCATCCGCGCAGCTTCAACGGAAGATGGGAACCAAATGGACCGTCGCGCAAAAGGGGTATGTGGCAATAGAGCGCGTTCAGCAGCACCCTGAAATGCGGGTGCGGTGCGCGGATCAGCGCCAGCAGCAATGGCCCGATCGGCTATGGCTGGGAAGGGGTTCCCCGATCCATCCTGGCGTTTCAGGCTGGACAGGATCACAGCTTCCACCGTTGCGGCGCGCAGCGTTTCCCGGAGATAACTTTGCAAAACCGGTGCGGGGCCGATTTCGAGGAACAGCCGCGCACCCTGCCGCGCCGCTTCCGCTATCGCCGCCTGAAAGCGCACCGGTTCGCGCAGATTGCGCCACCAGTAAGCCGCCCCAGCTTCAGATCCGGGCAAGGTCATACCGGTGACCGAGGAAATCATCGGGCAATCACCCGGTCTGGTGCTGATCCCGGCCAAATCCTGCAACAGCCCTTCACGCACTGGCTCCATCGCAGCGCTATGGAATGCGTAATCCAGATCGAGCGGGATCGCGACGAGGCGCGCCGCTTCCGCGGCCTGGCAAAGCCGGGCTATCGCAGCCTCAGGCCCCGCGATGGTGAGGGCTGCTGGGGCGTTGATCGCAGCGATTTCAAGCCCCGGCCCGCATTCTTCGAGCAATGGCGCAAGGGCTTCGGGGGTCCCGCCGATAGCCGCCATGCGCCCGGTGCCGCGCGTTGCATGCTGATGCCGGCTGCGCGCCACAATCAGCGCCGCCGCCTGATCCAGCGAGAGTATTCCTGCCGCTTGTGCTGCGGCCACTTCACCGACGGAATGACCAATCACCAAGTCAGGCGAAATGCCTTCCGCCTTCAGCGCCGCCAGAACACCCATCTGCACCGCAAAAAGCAGGGGCTGGGCTAGGTCGGTACCGGCCAAGGCGGCATCGCTTACGCCCGCCTTGATCAAAGCAGCCGGCGAAACCCCAAGCCGTGGCGCCAGCGCCGCATCAGCGGCCAGCACGGTGCGCCGGAAGACAGACGAGGCACGAAACGCCTCCCGCGCCATGCTCGCATGCTGCGCGCCATTGCCGCTGAAGACAAAGGCGATGCGGCCAATCGCGGCGATTCCCTGCGCGATACTCGCTTCGCGTTCTCCGCCTTCGTAGGCAGCCAATCGCTCAGACAAGGCGGCGCCATCGGCCCCGCGCAACACAAGCCGATGCGTCGCCAGATCACGATGCCGCGCCTGACCGCGCGCAAGTGCTGCCGCCTGCGCGGGCCCCGCACCCGCAAGCGTGTCACGCCAAGCCGCGACTGAAAGCCGCAGGGCCTCAGCAGAACGAGCGGAGAGGATCAGCGGCGGGGCAGTCTTTGCCTTGGCGGTGCGCTTGACCGGTGCAGCAGGCGCGCGGCCCAAAAGCGCCGCAGCATTGGTGCCGCCGAAGCCAAAGGAATTCACGCCAACAACCGCGTCATCGGCGACCACAACCGATTCCATCGCGCGCGGTACAGCAAGGTTCAATTCGGCAAAATCAATCGCCGGATTGGGGTTTTCGAAATGCAGCGCGCGCGGCACGAAACCCTGTTCCAGCATGAGCATGGCCTTGAGTAACCCGGCCATGCCCGCGCCAGCTTCCAGATGGCCAATATTTGCCTTGGCGGAGCCAACCGGCAGCGGCGCGCTGCGCGCGCGCGCAATCGCCTGTCCAATCGCCCAGGCTTCGATGGGATCACCCGCCTGAGTGCCGGTACCATGGGCTTCAAAGGCCATGAAGCGGTCCGGATGTACCGCGCTTTTCTGCAGAACTGTCTTCAGCAATACAGCCTGTGCATCACGATTGGGGAGCGAAATGCCAACGGTACGCCCGGCCGTATTGCTCCCCGTCCCAAGCAGGAGCGCGCGGATTGGTTCCTGCGCTGCCTTGGCATCGGCAAGGCGGCGAAGGATGACAATGCCTGCCCCTTCGGCGCGCACATAGCCATCCGCAGCTGCATCAAATACTTGGCATCGCCCGCGCTGCGAGAGCATGCCCGCACGGGAAAATCCCATAAAGGCATAGGGCGAGAGCAGCAGGTTGACCCCGCCAACTACAGCGGCTTCCAGCGTAGGATCATCGGCAAGGGCTTGCGCGGCAAGATGCAGCGCCACCAGCGAGGATGAACAGGCGGTATCAATGGTCTGCGCCCCGCCGCGCAGATCAAACACATGGCCGATGCGATTGGATAGGATGGAAAGCGCATTTCCGGTCATGTGGAAACGGTCACCCGCCGCGGGATCATCCAACCGCAATTCGCCGAAATCGGTGGAAGAACCACCGATAAAGACCGCGATGTTGCGCCCAGCCAAAGCTTCCGGCCGCAGCCCTGCATCCTCAAAGGCGTCGCGAGTCACTTCCAACAGCAGGCGTTGCTGGGGATCAGCTTCCGCGATCTCCCTCGGCGAAAGGCCGAAGGCTTCAGCATCAAAGCCCCTAATATCGCCGATCGTCCCGGCAGCAAAGCTGTAGCTGCGACCCGCTACATCAAGGCGCGGGTGATACCAGCGCGCTTTTTCAAACCGATCGCTCGGGACTTCAGTGACGGCATCAACCCCTTCGCGCAGCAACGCGCCATAGGCGTTGAGGTCCTTCGCCCCGGGCAGCCTGGCGGCGGCACCAATGATCGCAATGGGCGCAGGGCGGGCTCGATCCGATTTCGCTGTGCGGCTAGGCATGGCCAATTCAGGGGGATGCCGATGACGGCGCGGCAACAACACCCTGCATCGACCTGGCGGGGATGCCTGCCGCCAGCTGACGTGTCACCAAGCCGGCAGGGGCCAGCGCGATTTGTTGGAGCCATGGCTCCACCATGGAGAAATGGTGATCCCAACTCGGCGCTGCCCAGCGCTTCAGGCGCTCCAGCTGCGCTTGTCGCATTCTGCTGTCATGTTCAGCATAGCCCAAAATCAGGCGGCGCCAGCCAAGCCCATCCAAGGGGTCCAGATAATCTGGCGCGCTGCCACCCACTTCCCGCAGCGCTGGCAGGTCTGAGCAAATGGCTGGTACGCCAAGCGACAGCGCTTCGGCCAGTGGCAATCCATAGCCTTCAACAAAGGACGGAAACAGCAAAGCCTGGGCACCCTGGAGCAGTCTTGCGACCGCCTTATCCGGTAATCCATTGTATTCCCGAACAAGCCCAACAAGTGCCGGACAGCGATCCAGCATATCCAGGATGTTCTCATTCTCCCAGCCGCGCCGCCCAATCAGAATAAGCTTCGGCGCTGCAGACCCAAGGCGTTCCGCAAGCACGCGCCAGGTATTCAACAGCATCAGATGGTTCTTGCGTGGTTCGATGGTGCCAATACAGACAAAGTAAGGTTCTGCCGGGATTGGGAAATTCATATCCGCTGCCGGCATATCAATGCCGAGCGGCGCACAGAGCATCGGGATATCATGGTCCCCCCGGCGGAAATGGGGCGTAATTTCCTGCGCCGTGGAGGTCGAATTGGCAATCACGCCATCCGCCAAACGGGCAAAGGTATCAACAATGCGAAAATGACGCCTGGTTCCGGCCGGGGAGGCATATTCAGGAAAGCTGGCAGGAATGACGTCATGCACCAACGGCACGAACTTCATGCCACTGCGCTTGAAATTCATCATGACGTCGAGACGATCCGCCCACATGATCGAGACAAGCAGGTAAACGCTATCTTGGGGCGACCTCAAGGCGCGCCGCAGGTCCAGAAGACCGCGGCCGAGGCAAAGCCGACCAATGGCTTTTCGTGCCAGCGAGGCCGCCGATTTTGATGCGGCCTGCCAACCGGCGGAACCAAGCCGACGCTCATCAAGCGCAAACAGGAAATCCTCAACAAGGCTACGCGGAACGGCAACCGCGAGGCCAGGCGGCCCCCGCAGCACAAAGGTGACGTGCTCCGGGTCCTTCGACAGCCAATGCCTTGCATAGGCGAATTCCACACGATCAATACCAGAGGGCATGACCCGCCACGCCCCCAGGACCAACCGAGTAATGTCAAGGACTAACCTCAAGCGTCTTTCCTTCACCGACCGAGAAAATGCCTCAGACTGATTCCTGATACCGAAGGACGCCCAACACATCAATGACCAAAAAAGACATTTGCCTGGTTCTGAGGCAGCAACGCAGCGATGAATTGTCGCAGGCAGACTTGGCTGCCCTCCCCGAGCCCGTGGGTCTCAAACCGGGCCTTCGGCTTTGCCGCCCGCCGGCCCAATCGCTGATGCCGATTGCCGCCAGCAGCGTTGATCGGTCTAGCCTACAGGGTGGATGGTCCCTATCCGTTCCATTGGCAATGGATTGCGGTTCCGCAAACGGACCTCAATTGCTCCGATGGCTCGATTTGTGCTGGCCATGCCCGATCCAGGAATGCGCCCAGGCGCCACTCGCCAGATGGGCGGCAGCAGATTTACCCTTTCCTCGGGAATCGACGGCAATGGCCGGACCGCTCGCACCTCCGCAAGGGATACCAACAGACCATGACCATCTGGAAACGCCCAACTGACCCCACAGCCATCGAAGCCAGGCTGGCCAATAGCCTGCCAGGCGCCTTTGGCATCCGAATTCTTGAGGTCGGGTCGGATTTCCTTCGCGCCGAAATGCCAGTGGATCGGCGCCATGTGCAGCCCTATGGTATTTTGCATGGCGGGGCCTCGGTCGTGCTCGCTGAGACCTTGGGCAGCATCGCGACCACCTTGACCCTGCCTGAGGGGCAGCATGCCGTGGGGTTGGAGGTGAATGCCAACCACCTTTCGGCCGTGCCTGAGGGGGAAACCGTGACCGCCCTATGCCGCGCGCTCCATCTTGGGCGACGGACCCAGGTCTGGCAGACGGAAATCCAGCGGCCCAATGGCAAGCTTGCCTGCGTATCGCGCCTGACCACAGTGGTGCTGGATGCCAAGGCCGATGAGCGACCGCTGCCCGGCTAGGCTGGGTGGTCCGGCCACCTGGCCGGCCCATGGCGCCAAAGGGCAAAACCGTTCAGGCTAGGGGAGGACGCGCATCAGCCTTCCAGGCATGTGCCGACACGCGGCGTATCGGGCATAGCGCCTTAAGGCCCAGATTTGGAGACAGAAGAATGATGGAACCACTGATTGAACGACCGAACACCGCAGCGCCAAAGGTGGCGGCATGAAGCCCCGCGTTGCCGTGATTGGTACGGGTGGCACCATTTCCTCAATGGGGACGGGGCCGCTCGATATCCTGGATTATCTTGCCAATGGTTCGATGCTGGATGTGAACGGGCTGCTTGCGCGCATTCCCGAGGCCAATCTGGTCGCAGAGGTGCTACCTGTCCCCTTCCGCGCCATTCCCTCCACACAATTGGCTTGGCCGGAATGGAAGGATTTGCTCGGGCTTTGCCATAAGCTTGCGGCGGAAGACCCGAAGCTTGCCGGCATTGTCATCACCCATGGCACCGCAAGCCTTGAGGAGACGGCCTATTTCCTCTCACTCACGCTGAAGATCAGCATTCCTGTTGTGCTGGTCGGCGCGCAGCGCCCGGCTTCTGCGCTTTCCGGCGATGGGCCGATGAATATCGTCAATGCCATTCGTGTCGCG
Organism: Roseomonas sp.; assembly: GCA_020249465.1. Lineage (GTDB taxonomy): Bacteria > Pseudomonadota > Alphaproteobacteria > Acetobacterales > Acetobacteraceae > Neoroseomonas. Next base: position 21,406 of record JADCFP010000123.1, read on the forward strand.
GCCGATCCGGGCGCGCGTGGGCTTGGTGCGCTCGTGCTGCTGAATGATGAAATTCAGGCGGCGCGGGATGTGACCAAAACTTCCACGCTTCGGATGCAAACCTTCCGCACGGCAGATTTCGGCGCGCTGGGTCACGCCGATGGAGATATGATCGCCTGGTATCGCAAGCCCATCCGCAAGATCGCGCCTGATACGGAATTTGACGTGCGCGGCCTGGAGGCTTTGCCGCGCGTCGACATCGCCTATTGCTATGCGGGCGCGGATGGTGCGGCGATTGATGCCTTTGTCGCTGCTGGCGCCAAGGGTATTGTCACCGCGGGCTTCGCGCCCGGCTACATAACGCCTGCCATGGTCAAGGCGGGTGAGGCCGCTGTCGCTGCCGGGGTGAAGCTGGTGCTTTCCAGCCGTGCCGGATCGGGGCGCACGTTTCGTACGCAGCGCGGCGACAAATCCGGCTTTATCAGTTCTGATAACCTGACACCGCAAAAGGCACGCATTCTGCTTTCGCTCGCGCTCACCAAGGGGCTTGATAATGATGGTATCAGGCGCGTCTTTGCGACCTACTGAAAATGCCCGCACCCAGCCTTGGCCGCGCCTGGGTGCGGTTGCCATCCGGGCGACGGCTGGATTTGCTTTCGCCGACACCCTTTGATTGGACGGATGAGGACCTGGCCACAGGGCTTGCGCGCACCTTTCGCTGGGGCGGGCATTCCATCTGGCCGGAACCACTTTCGGTCGCGCAGCATGCGCTTTTCGTTTTGCAACTCCGCCGCCAGCGCACGCGCCATTGGCTGACGCCGCCTGAGGAATTGCGCGAATTGCTGCATGATGCGGATGAGGGGTTGATCAATTTTGATTGCATCTCGCCGCTCAAGCCCTTTTTGGGGGAGCGTTTTGCGGCCTTGCAGGCAAGCCTCTCGGCGGCGGTGGCGTTGCGCTACCGGTTGCCGCCCTGGGGTGTCGAAGACAAACGCGCGCATAAGGCCGCCGATATCGCGGCTGCCGCGGCAGAAGCCGTGCATGTCGCCGGTTGGACTGAGGCGGAAATGCGGGAGACGCTTGGCATTCGCGCGGCGGTTTTGGCGCGTGATCCCTTGGCTGCGCGCTATGGGGGGGAAGCCTGGCGGCCCTGGCCGCCCGCGCTGGCGGCGGAGCGTTTTTTGGCGGAACTGACGCAGTTGCAGGTCAAAGCAGGCTAGAACTACTCCCGCGGAATCCCCGCCTTTTCGATCACATCGCGCCATAGCGGCACTTCGCGCGCAATCCGTTGCGCCAGACCTTCCGGCCCGCGCGCATTCAGCGTGAAACCAGCACCGAGCAACCGGTTGCGAGTCTCGGCTTCATTCAACAGCGCCATCGCCACTTGCGCGCAGCGATCCAGAATGGCCTGCGGCGTCCCGGCGGGCGCCAGCAGGCCCTGGAAGGTTTCGGAAACGAAACCTTCATAGCCAAGCTCCACCATCGTCGGCAGATCGGGCAGATCATGCCAGCGCTGTTCCCCGGTGATGGCCAAGGCACGCAAGGTCCCTGCCTTGATTAGGGCATGCGCCGGCGGCAGCGCGGCCACACCAATCGGCGTGGTGCCCGCCAGCACCGCTTGCACCGCCTGCGCCGCGCTTTGATGCGTCACCTGCACCAATTCAATACCGGTGCGTAACCGCAACAATTCCGCCGTCAGATGCGGCGTGGAACCCAAGCCCGGATTGGCGATATTGAGCCCGCCCGGCGTCGCCTTCGCGCGCGCCACAAGATCAGCGACTGAAGTGATGCCGCTATCGGGCTTGGTCAGGATGGTATTGGGCGAAGCGCCCAATTCGGTGATCGGCGCGAAATCCCGGGCGATGTCATAGCCAGGGTTGCGAAACAGCGTTGGGTTCACGACAAAACCGGTAGAGGTCACCAGCAGCGTATAGCCATCGGGTGCGCTGCGTGCGGCATGGGCGATGCCGACATTGCCGCTGGCGCCGGGGCGGTTTTCCACGACCACCGGCCGGCCAAGCGCCGCCGCAAGCCCAGGCGCGATCACACGCGCCATGACATCGGTGGGGCCACCAGGCCCGAAAGGCACCACCAGGCGAATGCTGCGCGATGGCCAGACATCAGCGCTTTGCGCGCGGGCCAAAGCGGGCGCGGCCAGAAGCCCCAAAGCGGCCCGGCGCGTGAGACGCAAATCAACCATGGCGGCGATCTCCCCTTCTTGCCACGTTTGTTTTGTGGCTGTCGGGAAAGGCTGAAACCGGATCAGGCCAAGGTCAAGCGCGAAGGATTCATCCCGCCAAATGCCGCCGGCGAATGACACGTTGCGCCAGCCCATCCACCGGGCCAAACAGCACCGATACCGCCCAAGCCGCGCCCGCCATCAGCACAATCGCGGGGCCGCTCGGCAAATCCGCGTGATAGGACAGCAGCAGCCCAATCACACTCGCCACCACGGCAATGGCGGATGCCGCATAGACCATGCCACTAATCTCGGCCGCCCAATGCCGCGCGGCAATGGCGGGCAGCATCATCAGGCCGACGGCCATCAGCGTGCCCAAAGCCAAAAAGGCCGAGAGCATGTTCAGCACCACCAGCGCCATGAAGACCAAATGCCAAAACCCGCCGTGCGCGCCGGTCGCCGCGGCAAAGGCCGGGTCAAAACATTCCAGCACCAAGGGCCGCCAGCCAATCGCCAGCAGCACCAGCGTCAGCGTCGCCACCGCTGCCATCAGCAAAAGTGCAGCATCATCCACACCAAGCACGCTGCCAAACAGGATATGCTTCAAATCCCCCGCACCGCCGCCCATTGAAATCAACGCCACACCAAGGCCAAGCGCCAGCAGGTAAAGTGCGGCCAATGTCGCATCCTCCCGCCCACCGGTAATGCGCGCCAAGGCGCCGGCACCGACCGCGACCAATAGCCCCGCCACCAGGCCACCAAACCAAAGTGCCGGTACGGAAAGCCCGGCAATCAGGAAGGCCACCGCCACCCCCGGCAAGGCGCCGTGGGAGAGCACATCAGCCGTCAGGCTCATCCGCCGCAGCATCAGGAAAACGCCAAGCGGCGGTGCTGCAATGGCCAGGGCGAGTGACCCCAACAGGGCGCGGCGCATGAAACCGAATTCGATGAAGGGGGCGAAAAGCGCCTCAATCATGGTGCGCCGGAGCATTTTCAAGCCAAGTGGCACACTTGGCGGCTCGGAAAATGCGACCAAACAATAATTTAGAGTGGTTGCCGTGAACGAAGGTGAACGGAAACCGCTCTAGTTTAGGCCGCGCGCTCACAAGCCTCAGCCTCTTCTGCCCAGCCCTCGGCCATTTGCCGCGCCTTGAGGCGATTGGCGGCGGAAAGCGCCTGTTCCGTCGGCCCCCAGGCGATCAAGTCGCGCGCAAGCAAAAGCGTTTCCGGGAATTCCCGCGCCACCAGATCAAGATCATGCAAAACGGCAATCACTGTGCGGCCTTCGCCATGCCATTGGCGGATCAGCCGCAGCAGATCGGCGGCGGTTTTCGCGTCCACCGCATTGAAGGGCTCATCGAGCAGCAGGATATCGGCATCCTGCACCAAAAGCCGCGCGAATAGCAGGCGCTGCAATTGCCCAGCGGAAAGGCTGCCGACCGGGCGTTTCGCGAGGCCCGCCAGGCCAACCGCCGCCAGCGCAGCATCAACACGCGCTTGTTCGTTTGCTGGCACGGCGCGGAAGGCGCCGATGCGCGGCCAAAGCCCCTGCATAACCACATCACGGCAGGCAATGGGAAAGGCGCGATCGAGCGAGGCCAATTGCGGCAGCAGCGCAATCCGCGCCACCCCATCCTGCGCAATGCGCCCAGATTCCGGCTGATGCAGCCCGGCTAGGGCACGCAGCAGCGTGGATTTCCCCGCGCCATTCGGCCCGACAATCGCTGTCAGGCTACCCGGCGCAAAGCGGCCCGAAACATGATGCACCGCCGGCCGGCGGCCATGGCAGACCGTCAGATCCGCCAGGGTCAAAGCAGCCGGTGTCATGCCGCCAGCGCCCAGGCAACCCCGGCCCAAAGCAGCGCGGTCAGAACAGCTGAAAGGCCAAGCCGCGCGGCAATGCCGGCAGAAAGTGCCAAGGGGTTCGAGAAGGCCATGAGCATTGATATAACATAACACCCGTACCTGCCAAGCCATGCGCCGCGCCCTGGCCGGGTTTCACGCATTCTTCGCCAAAGCGTCATTGCAGCGCCATGAACCGCGCGCTAACGAACCATCATGCAATCTGTCTCGCGTAACCCGGAAGAAGCGCTGAAGCCGCGTCGGCAAATGCGCATAAAGCCGCTGCGCTTCAAACCCTTCATGCCCGGTGATGCCTGGGGCGATATCATGGAACCGCGCCCCCTGGGTGGTCGGTTTCGCGCCATTCGCCGCATCATCAGCGCCATCATTTGGACGCTGATCGCGATCCCCATCCAATGCATGCTGATGCTGCTGCCGGGCCAGGCCAAGATCAGCTTTGGCTGCTTTTATCATCGGGTGCTTTGTTGGCTGATCGGCCTCAAGGTACAGGTAGTCGGCAAGGTCTCGGACAAGCCGGCCACGCTTTTCCTGCCCAATCATACCTCCTGGCTTGATATCCTCGTGCTGGGATCGGTGCTGCGGGCGAGCTTCGTCTCGAAATCCGAAGTGGGCGAATGGCCCGTGGTCGGCATTATCGCCAAGCTCGGCCGGACGGTTTTTGTCAGCCGCCGCCGTACCTCAACCGTGATCCGCGAAGCCGACACCATGCGCGAAAGGCTGCAGGCCGGCGATAGCCTGATCCTATTCGCTGAGGGCACCAGCAATGACGGCACGCGGGTGCTGCCCTTCCGCTCCGCCTTTCTGGCCGCTGCCGCCGATGCCAAGGCAGTGCAGCCGGTCTCGCTCGTTTATGACCGCCTGGGCGGGTTGCCGGCCTGCCGGCGGGATCGGCCGCTTTTCGCCTGGTATGGGGATATGGACATCGCCTCTCATTTCTGGCGGATCGCGCGCCGTTCCGGGGCGCGGGCGACGGTGCTGATGCATGAAGTGGCCGACCCCGCTACGCTGCCGGATCGCAAGGCCCTGACCGCGGCGGTGAGTGATGTCGTCGCCGCCGGGGCGGCGCAACTGCGGCAAAATCGTCCCGCCACGCCGCTTATTCTGAACGGCCAGCGATAAGCCCTTGACCCGACGCGGGCGAAGACTCCAGGCTCCCATCATGATCCTTGGCTCCTTGATTCGCGCTTTCGGGTCTTGACGCGCTTGACCAGCGCAGCCGGCCTGCTCATTTCCTCCGTTTCGCCCTGTGCTGGGGCGACGGAGGCCCGGATTTCATGACTGAACGCCAAGGCGCCCCCGCAAGGAAGCGGTTGTTGATCCGCACCTGGGGCTGCCAGATGAATGTCTATGACAGCGCGCGCATGGCGGATGTGCTCGCACCCCTTGGCTATGCGCCAACGGAAGTGGCCGAGGAAGCCGATATGGTCATCCTCAATACCTGCCATATCCGCGAAAAGGCGACCGAGAAGGTGTTTTCCGATCTGGGTCGGCTGCGTGAAGCCAAGGCCGCGCGGGGGGGCGAGATGATTGTCGCCGTCGCCGGCTGTGTCGCGCAGGCCGAAGGCGCGGAAATCACGGCGCGCGCCCCTTGGGTGGATATCGTACTCGGCCCGCAAAGCTATCACCGACTGCCAGAGATGGTCGCACGTGCCTCCCGAGCAGCAGGCGCGGTGATTGAAACTGAATTCCCGGTAGATGGGAAATTCGATCATTTGCCGGAACAGGCGGTACCCCAGGGGGTGACCGCTTTCCTGACCGTGCAGGAAGGCTGCGACAAATTCTGCTCCTTCTGTGTGGTGCCTTACACACGCGGCGCCGAATATTCCCGCCCGGCGGCGGCGGTGATTGCGGAAGCCAAGCGGCTGGTTTCGCTGGGTGCGCGCGAAATCACCCTGCTTGGGCAGAATGTGAATGCCTATCACGGCGAAGGGCCGGATGGCGTGGCCTGGTCGCTGGCGCGGCTTTTGCTCGGCTTGGCGGAAATCCCAGGGCTTGATCGCTTGCGCTACACAACCTCCCACCCGCGCGACATGGGCGATGATCTGATCGCGGCGCATCGCGACATCCCGGCGCTGATGCCCTTCCTGCATCTGCCAGTGCAATCGGGGTCAGACCCCATTCTGAAGGCGATGAACCGCGGCCATACGGCAGCGGAATATTTGCGCCTGATTGAAAAGCTGCGCGCGGCGCGGCCCGATCTGGCGCTGTCTTCCGATTTCATCGCGGGCCACCCCGGTGAGCGTGATGCGGATCATCGCGCGACACTGAAACTGATTGAGGATATCGGCTTCGCTTCCGCCTTTTCCTTCCGCTATTCCGCCCGCCCCGGCACGCCGGCCGCTGGCATGGCGGGGGCGGTGGATGAAGCGGTCGCCGATGCGCGGTTGCAGGAAATCCAGGTGCTGCTGCGCAATCAGCAATACCGCTTCAATCAAAGCCGCGCCGGCATGGAAATTCCCGTGCTGGTAACGGGCCCCGGCCGCCATCCAGGCCAAATGGCCGGGCGGTCGCCCTGGTTGCAGCCGGTGCATTTCCCGGCAGCGGGTGACCTCACGGGTCAGATCGTGACGGTGCGCGTCACCACCACCAATCCCAATTCCCTCGGCGGGGAGCTCCCCGCCGGGCCTGAACCCCAAGCATCGGAGAGAGACGCCGCTTGAACATCCAAACCCCTGGCCTCCGCGCTGCGGAACCGCGCCAATCCAGTGACCAGCGTTCCATAACGCTGCAATTCCACGACAATGCGCTGCTGCCCCTGCTGCATGGCGAACATGATCGTCATCTGGCGCGGATCGAACAGGTGCTTGGCGTGCGCGTGGCTTCACGCGGCAATCGCATCGCCATCTCAGGCGGGGCGGAACGCACGGAAATGGCGGAAGCGGCGCTGCTCGCGCTTTGGAAACGGCTGGAACGGGGGGAACATGTCGGCACGGCGGAAGTGGAAGCGGCCTTGAGGCTCGCGGAAGGCGGCGCGGCGCAGGGCGAACCGCGCCTGCCCTTGCAGGACCTCCCGGCGATCCGGACGCGAAAGGGGGCCATTGCACCGCGGAGCGCCGCCCAGGCAGCCTATATTGATATGCTCGCCCGGCACGACATGGTGTTCGGCATTGGCCCCGCCGGTACGGGCAAGACCTATCTTGCCGTGGCGCAGGGGGTGGCCCTGCTGCAATCGGGCCGTGTGGACCGCATTGTGTTGTCCCGCCCGGCTGTTGAGGCCGGTGAAAGGCTTGGCTTCCTTCCAGGCGATATGAAGGAAAAGGTGGACCCCTATCTCCGCCCGCTCTACGACGCCTTGCATGACATGATGCCCGCCGATCAGGTCGCGCGCCGGATTGCGGCCGGGGAGATTGAAATCGCCCCGCTCGCCTTCATGCGTGGCCGCACCTTGGCCCATTGCTACGCCATCCTGGATGAGGCGCAGAACACCACCCCCGCCCAGATGAAGATGTTCCTGACCCGCATGGGGGAGGGGAGCCGGATGGTGATTACCGGTGACCCCACGCAGATCGACCTGCCCGCCCATCAGCCCTCCGGCCTTGTCGAGGCGCTTTCGATTGTCTCTGGCGTGGAAGGAATCGGCATTACGCGCTTTTCTGATCAGGATGTGGTAAGGCATCCGCTGGTTGCCCGGATCGTGGCCGCTTATGGGCGGGCCGATCAGCAGGACCGGGCAAAGAAGGAGAAGTATGGAACCGGGAAGTAGCCGTCCCGGCCAGGGGCGCCGCAAGGGTGCCTCGGCTGGGCTTCGGAGCGGATCGGCGGAGGGGCTTGATGTCTCCGTGATCCTGGCGGCGCCAGGCTGGCGCGCTGCCATCAAACAGCCTGAGGCGCTGGCGCGCCGCGCGGCTGATGCTGCCTTGCGCGAAGCGGGCGCGGCGGGGGCGGTCACTGTGCTGCTTGCTGATGATACCACCGTGAAGCGGCTGAATGGTACGCATCGCGCCAAGGCAAAGCCCACCAATGTGCTGTCCTTCCCGGGTGGCGTTCCCGGTTATCTCGGTGATGTGGCACTCGCCCTTGGGGTGGTGCAGCGCGAAGCGCGCGGTGCCGGGCGGCGCGTGGCGGCGCATTTCGCGCATCTTGTCGCGCATGGCGCGCTGCATCTGGCCGGGCATGATCATCTGCAAGCCGGTGAGGCGCGGCGGATGGAACGGGCCGAGGCGCGCGTGATGCGCCGGCTTGGCCTGCCCAATCCCTGGCGGGGCGCGACATGAGCGAGGCAGGTCACAAACCCGGCCTGTTCTGGAAAATCCAGGGCATGCTGCGCCGCAAGGAAGCGGAATCCATTCGCGATCAGGTGGAAGAACTGATCGAACGCCATGAAGCGCCAAGCGAAGCGCGCCCCGGCGATGGCCAGACCACGAGCCTTGATGCCGAAGAACGCGCGCTGCTTGGCAATGTTCTCCGGCTGCGCGGCATTACCGCCTATGATGTCATGGTGCCGCGCGCCGATATCATGGCGATCCCGGAAAGCCATTCATTGACTGAAACCATTGCGCTGATCCAGACCGAAGGCCATAGCCGCTACCCGGTCTATCGCGATGGGCTCGATGACATTATCGGCATGGTGCATATCAAGGATGTCTTCGCTGCCGTCGGCAAGGAAGACAAAGCCTTTGTACTGGCCGATATCCTGCGCCGGCCACTTTTCGTGGTGCCATCCATTCCCGTGCTTGATCTGCTTTTGCAAATGCGCCAGGCGCGCGTGCACATGGCGCTGGTCGTGGATGAATATGGCGGCATTGATGGCCTGATCACGATTGAGGATCTGGTGGAAACCATCGTCGGCGACATCAGTGATGAACATGATGAGGTGCAGGCGCAGCAGATCACCGAACGCCCTGATGGCGCACTTGATCTTGATGCGCGTACGCCGATTGCGGCCTTTGAGGAAAAGCTCGGCAATGTGCTGACGGATGAGGAACGCGCCGCCGATATTGATACGGTGGGTGGCCTTGTGTTCACGCTGGCGGGGCGCGTGCCGGCCAAGGGGGAATTGGTTTCTCACCCCTCGGGGCTTGAATTCCGCATCCTGGACGCTGACCCACGACGCATCCGGCGCTTGCGTGTGCGCCGGCCTGGTGCCAATTCCCGCGTCGCGGCGGAATAGAAGGGTTCGGTCTCGGATGGGGTGGATGTGGCGGGCACTTGCTGCGCGGCGCGGTTGGCGCGCCCAGGTGACTGCCTTTGGGCTTGGCATGCTGGCAGTCCTGGCCCTGCCACCGCTGCATATCATCCCGGCCCTGTTTCTCGCGATCCCTGGGCTGCTCGCCATGATTGGCGGGGCGGCGAGTTGGACTGGCGCCTTCTGGATTGGCCTCGCCTGGGGCTTTGGTTTCTTTGCGGGCGGGCTTTACTGGATCACCTCCGCCATTCTGACCGATGTGGCGCGGTATTGGTGGCTGGTGCCGATTGCGGTGCCGGCCTTGGCGCTACCGCTTGGGCTATTTGTCGCGGTGCCCGCTGCCATTGCCTGGGCGGCGCGGCCCGGCTGGCCGCGCGTGCTGGTCTTTGCCGGCGGTTTTGTCGGGTTTGAGCTGCTGCGCGGGGAAATCCTGACCGGCTTTCCGTGGAATCTGATGGGCACGGTCTGGGCCTTTGATGCGCTGCCCATTCAGATGGCGGCGATGATCGGCGTGCATGGCCTGTCGCTGATTACGCTTTTGGTGGCCGCAACGCCCATTCTGGATCGGCGCGCCTTTCTGGGCGGTGTCGCGGTGCTGGCGTTTTGTGGCGCCTTCGGCTTCGCCCGGCTTCGGGCGCCGGAGCCCGAGCCTCAGCCGGTCGGCCTGCTGATCGTGCAGGGCAATATCGCGCAGGAGGTGAAGTGGCGCGAGGAATCCCGCGTGCCAATCCTGCGCCGCTATGTGGAGACCACGCGCGATGCGGCGGTGGCCGCCATGCGCGAATTGCCGCCAGGGCATCGGCTGGCGGTGATCTGGCCCGAAACCGCCGTGCCCTTCCTGCTGCCCAATGACCCGGAGGCGCGGCAATTGGTGGCCGGCGCCCTGCCGCAAAATGCCCTGCTGCTGACCGGGACCGTGCGCGGCGATTTCACCCCAGCCGGCCATGCGCGGGATTTGTTCAATAGCCTAGTGGTGATCAGCCCCACGACGCAGGTTCTGGCCACCGCCGATAAGGTGAATCTGGTGCCCTTTGGCGAATTCATGCCCTTCAGGGGGCTTTTGCCGATCCGTCTTGTGCAAAGCACGCGCGATTTTACTTCCGCCGAGGAAAGGCGCCTTGTGGTGGCAGGCTGGCTGCCGCCCCTTGTTGGGCTGATTTGCTATGAGGTGATTTTCACTGGGCGAATCATGCCATCGCGGCGGCCCGCCTGGATTGTGAATGTCACGAATGACGCCTGGTTTGGCATCACCGCCGGCCCCTGGCAGCATTTGGCAGCGGCACGGCTGCGGGCGGTGGAAGAAGGCCTGCCCTTGGCGCGCGCGGCGCAGACAGGGATTTCGGCGGTATTTGATGCCCGCGGACGCTTGGTGACTCGCGGACCCTTGGGCGAATCGGCGGTTATTCGGGCCTTGCTACCCGCGCCACGTGCGCCAACCATCTACGCCTATCTTGGCCTTATCCTGCCCTTTGGGTTTTCCTTGGCTGTTTTCGCCTTTGGGTGGATTTTATCTTCCAGAAATCAACGGTGAATTCCAGGTTTTGCTTCGTGAAGGGGAAAATATTGGCTCTTTTTTGAGAATTAAGAAAAACCTATAGCTTCTCCTTGCCCCTTAAGGTAATCTCAAGCATTATCAATCGCTGATGGGGATAGGTACATGATTGTTCATGCAACCGAGACCCCAGGGCGTGATACGAAAAACGCGCCATGGTTGCCTTTCTGGCAGGGCGGAGGAAAGAGATGAAATCTGTAGTTGCCATGAACGACATTGATGAACCCAGCACCAAGGGGGAGCGGGAACATCGGGCCAGCCCGATTGACGCCCATGTGGGGTCCCGGGTGCGCCTGCGCCGTACGCTTCTGGGCATGAGCCAGGAAAAGCTAGGCGAAGCGCTGGGCCTGACATTCCAGCAGGTGCAGAAATATGAGCGCGGCGTCAATCGTATTGGCGCCAGCCGGCTTTTCGATCTGGCCCGTGTGCTGGATGTGCCGATCGGCTTCTTTTTTGACGATCTGCCCCCTGAAATGGGCGGCAATATCGCGGTGCGCAGCCGCCCGTCGCTTTATGGCTTCGCCGAAGCGCAGGATTCCTATGAAGACGATAACATGAGCAAGCGCGAGACGATGGAACTCGTGCGCGCCTATTACCGGATCACCGATCCCGCAGTACGCAAGCGCGTTTTTGACCTGATCAAGAGCCTCGCGCCGGTCGAATAGGCGCGTGACCGCCGGGTGGCCAAGGCTACCCGGCTCGGCGTAGCATGAATAGCGCCTGCTCACCAAACATATTGGCCAGCCTGAGCGAGCGGCGCCACGGTGCCCTCAGCCCCTGTTCATCAACCGCCAGCCAGCGTTCCACTGCGTAGCCATCCAGCGCGCAGAGCGCGGTGAAATCCGTGATCGTGCACGGGTGGATATTGGGCGTTTCATACCAGGGGCGGTTCCAGGTTTCCGTATCCGGCATCCGCCCACCCCACAACAACCGCCAGCGCATCTGCCAATGGCCAAAATTGGGGAAGGACACAATGGCGTAGCGCCCGATACGGAGCAATTGGCGCAACACTTCGCGCGGGTTTTCCACCGCCTGCAGCGTGCGTGACAGCACGACGTAATCAAAGGCGCCATCAGGATAGAAGGCGAGGTCATTATCCGCATCACCATGAATGACCGCGAGCCCGGCGGAGACCGCCTTGGTCACCTGCGCCATGTCAATTTCAATGCCTCGCGCATCGGCACGTTTTTCGCGCGCCAGATATTCAATCAGCGCACCATCGCCACAGCCAATATCAAGCACGCGCGCATCATGCGAAATCATCTCCGAAATCAGGCGAAGATCAAGGCGCATATTCTTCGCGACATATTGTACGCCATCCATGGTGACGACCTAAACCCTAAGGCGTTCAGCGCAGCCGGCGAGGAAACCGCCAAGCGCGCGATGGAAATCGGGCTCTTCCAGCAGGAAGGCGTCATGGCCCTTATCGCTGTCAATCTCAACGAAACTGACATTGGCCGCGGCCATGTTCAGCGCGCGCACCAGGGTGCGGCTTTCGCTGGTCGGGAATAGCCAATCGCTGTTGAAGGACGCGACAAAAAACCGTGTCGCCGTGCCGCGAAACGCCTTGGCCAAATCGCCTTCATGATCGGCAGCGAGGTCAAAGAAATCCATCGCCCGCGTGATGGTCAGGTATGAATTGGCGTCAAAGCGACGCACGAAGGTGGAGCCCTGATGGCGGAGATAACTCTCCACCTCAAACACATCTTCCAGGAAGGTGAGTGCCGAGGCGCCACGGAGCCGCCGGCCGAATTTCCGTGTCAGCGCCTTTTCGGACAAATAGGTGATATGCGCCACCATGCGCGCCACAGAAAGGCCCTTGGCCGGGATGATGCCCGCTTCCCAATAGCGCCCGCCGCGCCAATCGGGATCGGAATGGATGGCGGCGCGGCCCACTTCATGAAAGGCGATATTCTGCGCCGAATGATGCGCGGCGGTGGCGATAGGGGCGGCGGCATAGACCGCTTCGGGATAGGTCGCGGCCCATTCCAGCACCTGCATCCCGCCCATGGACCCACCAATCACGGCAAGCCAGCGATTGATGCCAAGCCTTTCCATCAGGCGCTTTTGTGCGCGCACCATGTCGCGAATGGTGACCGAGGGAAAATCCGTCCCCCAAGGCCGACCAAGCCCGCGCCCGGCGGCATCGGTCATTTCACTGCGCGGCCCGGTGGAGCCCATGCAGCCGCCGAGCACATTGGCGCAAACCAGAAAATAGCGATCCGTATCGAGGGGCCGGCCGGGGCCGATGATATTCTCCCACCAGCCAGGCTTGCCGGTGATGGGATGGTTTTCGGCGACATATTGGTCGCCCGTCAGCGCGTGGCAGATCAGCACGGCATTGTTGGCCGCCGCATTCAGCCGCCCATAGGTGCGATAGGCGACCGTAAGGGGTGCGACGACCGCGCCGCATTCGAGCGCCAGCCCATCGGGGAATTGGGCGGCCTGATGGTCCACATCGGGCAGCGGGGCGACGGCTTGGCTCATGAGGGGCTTTTACGCTGCCCCCTCCCCCAGGCGCAACCTTGGCGTGTGACTTGGGGGCGCTTGGCGCCGGGCGATGTGGGGGTTATTGCTGCCCGAGAGATTTGGTCCCGCATGAACGATAAACCACCTGCCACCCAAGCTGCCGATCCGGCCCTTCAGGCGCTGCGCGCCGAAATAGATGCGCTGGATGATGCGATGCATGATTTGCTGATGCGCCGTGCTGGCGTTGTGGCGCGCATGGCCGCGAGCCGCGCCAAGACCGGGGTTGGGTCCCCCTTGCGGCCAGGGCGGGAGGCCGCCGTGTTGCGTCGCTTGCTCGCGCGGCATTCTGGCGCGCTTTCTCGTGGCGCGGTGGTGCGCATTTGGCGGCATATTTTCATGGCCCATACCGCCATCCAGGGCGCCTTCACGGCGGCTGTCGCTGCTTCGGGCGAGGCCGCGCAGACATTGGCGCTGGCGCGTGAGCATTTCGGCACCGCCACGCCCCTGACCCCCTTCGCGTCTCCGGCGCAGGCTTTGGCAGCGCTTAGCGCCGGCAAGGCATCGGTTGCGGTGCTGCCCGCCCCAACCGGCGAAGGTGAGGGCGCCTGGTGGCAAAACCTGGAAGCGCCCCGGCTTTCCGTGGTGGCGCGCCTGCCCTTCCTGGCGGATGCCGCGCGCGCCGATGCGGCGCTGGTCATTGCGCCTGTGCCAGCCGATGCCTCGGGCGAGGATCGCAGCCTGTTGCGGCTGGAAGGCAGTGCCGATGCCGCGCGAGAAAGCTTTGCCCGCATGCTGACTGAAGCCGGGCTTGGCGGGCGTATCCTGAGCCTGGTTCGCCAGGGTGGGCGCAGCCTCGCACTTGCTGAAATTGATGCCTTCATCGCTGCGGGAGACCCGCGGCTTGCCGGGCTTAAAGCTGTTCTGCTGGGCGCCTATGCCGTGCCCGTTGCTGGAGATCTGCCATGACCGTGATGCCGCGCCCTTCGATCCTTTCGGTGGAGCCCTATGTCGGCGGAGAATCGAAAATCCCTGGCGTCAATCGCGTGGTGAAACTTTCATCCAATGAAGGCGCTTTCGGCCCACCGCCCGGTGCGATTGACGCGATCCGCGCCGTCGCCAGTGAGGCGCATCGCTACCCGGATGGCGGCGTGACTGCGCTGCGGGAAGCCATTGGCGCGCGCTTTGGTTTGGACCCGGCGCGGATTGTTTGCGGCAATGGTTCCGATGAATTGCTCGCGCTGCTGATCCTTGCCTATGGCGGTGAGGGGACGGAGCTTGTGATGTCTGCCCATGGCTTCCTGATGTATGACATCACTGGGCGCTGGGCTGGCTGCCGCATCATCAAGGTGCCGGAACGCAACCTTACCGTGGATGTGGATGCCATGCTGGCCGCGGTCGGGCCGCGCACCAAATTGGTCTGTCTGGCCAATCCGAATAACCCGACCGGTTCGATCCTGCCGCAATCCGAAATCGTCAGGCTGCGCGCGGGGCTGCGCGATGACATTCTGCTGGTGCTTGATTCCGCCTATGCCGAATATGTGACGCGGCCGGATTATGATGCGGGTGCGGCGCTGGTGGATGCGGGTGGCGGCAATACCGTGATGACGCGCACCTTCTCCAAAATCTTCGGGCTCGGCGGTATGCGGCTTGGCTGGGCCTATGCGCCGGCAGCGGTGGTTGGTGTGCTCTCACGCGTGCGTGGCCCCTTTAATGTGAATGCGGCGGCCATGGCGGCGGGTATTGCTGCCGTGCAGGAAGCGGGTTGGATCGAAAAATCCATCGCGCATAACACCGAATGGCGCGGCAAGCTGGCGGCGGCGCTGACGGCGGCGGGCGTGAAGGTTTGGCCGAGCGAAGGCAATTTCCTGCTGGCTGATTTCGGTTCACCGGAAAAGGCCAAGGCGGCTGATGCCGCGCTGAAATCGCGCGGGCTGATCATGCGTGCCATGGGTGGCTATGGGTTGCCGGCGTGCTTGCGCATCAGCATCGGCACCGGTGAGGAATGCCAGATGGTGGCGGATGCCGTTGCAGCCTTCATGGCGCAACATGGCTGAACCGCTCTTCAATCGGCTGTGCCTGGTTGGCATTGGCCTGATCGGGTCTTCCATCGCGCGGGTTGCCAAGAAGCGTGGCGATATCGCGAAGACGATTGTGGTCACCACGCGGCGGGCTGAGACACTTCAGCGCGTGCGTGAATTGGGCCTGGCTGATGTGGTGGAAGCCGATGCGGCGCGTGCCGTTGAAGGCTGCGATGGCGTGATTTTCTGCATCCCCGTTGGTGCCTATGCGGACGCCATGCGCCATATCGCGCCGCATCTGGCGCCGGGTGTTGTGCTGACCGATGTCGGTTCCACCAAGGGCAGCGTGGTGCGTGATCTCTCACCCCTGCTGCCGGCCGGCGTGCATCTGGTGCCGGCGCATCCCATGGCGGGGACCGAGCATTCCGGCCCCGATGCGGGTTTCCCGGAATTGTTCGAAGGCCGCTATTGCATCGTGACACCGCTGCCCGAGAGCGACCCGGCAGCGGTGGAAAAGGTGAAGGAGTTGTGGCGGCGCTGCGGTTCCATGATCGAAACCATGGACCCGGTGACGCATGACAAGGTTGTCGCCATTGTCAGCCACCTGCCGCATCTGATTGCCTTCACCATTTGCGGCACGGCGGATGATCTGGCGGAAGAAACCAAGGAAGCCGTGCTGAAATTCGCGGCATCCGGTTTTCGGGACTTCACGCGTATCGCGGCATCCGATGTTGACATGTGGCGCGATGTTTTCCTGAATAATCGCGAAGCAGTGCTTGAGATGCTGTCGCGCTTTTCAGAGGATGCGCATGCCTTTGGCCGCGCCATTCGCTGGGGAGAGGCCGGCTTCATTGAAGACCGCATCAAGCGCGGGCGGAAGATCAGGCGGAGCCTGATTGAACGCAAGCAGGCGTAAGCGGGCCCCAACCCAGTACGCATCACCCGCCCCTAGGCCGGTGATCCTTGAAGGCCTCGCGCAGCTTCGTCTTCAAGATCTTGCCTGTTGCAGTATGGGGAATTTCATCCACCACCACCAGATCATCCGGCAACCACCATTTCGCGACCTTATCGGCTAGGAAGGCATTCATGGCGGCAAGGTCCGGCGCGGCGGCGCCCGCCTTCATCACCAGGATCATCAGCGGGCGTTCATCCCATTTCGGATCATACATGGCGACCACAGCCGCTTCCGCGACACCAGGATAACCAACTGCCGCGTTTTCCAACGCGATGGAAGAAATCCACTCACCGCCGGATTTGATCACATCCTTGGATCGGTCGGTCACTTCCATGAAGCCGTTGGCGTCAATGGTCGCGACATCGCCCGTGTCAAAAAAGCCATCGGCGTCCAGCACGGCTTCATCCTCTCGCCGGAAGTAACTGCGTGTGATGGCCGGGCCGCGCACCTTGAGGCGCCCAAAACCCTCGCCATTCCAGGGCAAATCCTGGCCGGCATCATCGGTGATTTTCATCTCCACCGTGAAGGGCGGGCAACCTTGCTTGGCTTGCAACGCCAAGGCGGCTTCGGCATCAAGCCCGCTGATTTCGGGTTTGCGCTGATAGGTGGTGCCGACAGGCGACATTTCCGTCATGCCCCAGGCATGGATCACGCGCACGCCGTATTTTTCCTGATAGGTTTTGGTGATCGCGGCAGGGCAGGCGGAACCGCCAATCACCACGCGCTTCAGCGTATCAATGCGCCCCCCCGTCGCTTCCATATGCTGCAGCAGCATCATCCAAACCGTCGGTACGGCGGCGGAGAAATTCACCTGCGCTGCGGTGATGGTTTCATGCACCGAAGCGCCATCCAGCTTGGCGCCGGGCAGGATCAGCGTGGCGCCGGCCATGGGGGCAGAAATGGGCAAGGACCAGCCATTGGCATGGAACATCGGCACCACGGGCATGACGCGGTCCGCGACACCAAGCCCCAGGCAATCCACCTGATTGCAGGCCAGCGCATGCAGCACATTGGACCGATGCGAATACAGCACGCCCTTCGGATCACCCGTAGTGCCTGACGTGTAACAAAGCCCAGCAGCGGTCCTTTCGTCAAAGGCCGCCCAGGCGAAATCGCCATCGGCTTCCGCCAGCCAATCCTCATAGGCCACGGCATTGCGCAGGCCCGTCTCAGGCAGATGCGCGCCATCGGTCAGGATGATGAAGCGTTCGATATGCTGCAGCTTCGGCGCCAATTGCTGGATTAGCGGGATAAAGGTTAGGTCCAGCATCAGTACGCGCGATCCGGCATGGTTCAGGATCCAGACGATCTGATCCGGAAAAAGCCGCGGATTGACGGTGTGGTAAATGGCGCCAATGCCCGCGATGCCATACCAGGCTTCCACGTGCCGCCAGGTATTCCAGGCAAGTGTCGCCACCCGATCACCAAGTTGGACGCCATCGCGCTGCAGGCGCTGCGCAACACGGAGCGCACGCACCCGCACATCGCGGTAATTCGTGCGATGGAAGGGGCCTTCGACAGACCGGCTGATGATCTCCCGCCCTGGATGCTGAATGGCAGCGTGGTCCAGCACCTTATGCATCAGCAAGGGCCAATCCTGCATCAATCCCAACATGGCTTCCCCCCGTATTTGGGCGCGTCACGCCCAGGCATCCAAGGAAACCCTACACGCAAAGCCCCAGCCTGTGGCAAGATGGCCGGCGAACCAAGCAACAGGAGACTACGCCATGCCCCCCGTGCCCGATATCAGCCCCAAGGATACCTGGGATGCCTTGGCCGCCGATCACGATGCCGTGCTGATTGATGTGCGCACTGATGCGGAATGGAATTTTGTCGGACTACCGGATTTGGGTGCTCTCGGCAAACAAGTGGTGCTGATCCCCTGGCAGCTATACCCCTCCATGCAGGTGAATGACGGCTTTGCAGAGGATTTGCGGGCGGCGGGGCTGACGCCCGGGCAGAAGCTTTATTTCATCTGCCGGTCCGGCGCGCGGTCCCAATCCGCAGGGCAGGCCGCGCAGGCGGCGGGTTTCGCCCATGCCCTCAATCTGGCCGATGGGTTTGAAGGCCCCGTGGATGGCGCCGGGCATCGCGGCAGTGCTGCCGGGTGGAAGGCTTCCGGGCTGGCTTGGCGGCAGCGCTGAAGCAAGGTGAATCAGCAAAAAGGGCCGATCAGTAATTTTGTGCGTGGGGTCCTATGGATTGAATGGAAGGACCCATCGATATGGCCATAGACAAAGCGTTGCTGGACCTGCTTTTGGCTGGGCGAGAGCCCCACGAGCTATTCGCCAAGAACGGTCTGATTGACGAGCTGAAGAAGGCGCTTTCGGAGCGGATGCTGGCAGCTGAGCTGGACGATCACCTTGAATCAGAGGCCGAGGCGGGGCTCGGCAATCGCCGCAACGGCACCTCAAAGAAGACGATGCTGACCGGCTCATCGAAGTTGACGCTGGATATTCCGCGCGATCGGTTGGGCACCTTTGATCCCAAGCTGATCGCCAAGTACCAGCGGCGTTTTCCGGATTTCGACGACAAGATCAGCTCGATGTACGCGCGCGGCATGACGGTGCGCGAGATCCGCGGACATCTGGAGCTTTACGGCATTGATGTCTCGCCGGACCTGATCTCGACAGTGACAGACGCTGTGCTTGAGGCCGTGACTGAATGGCAGGGCCGCCCGCTTGATGCTTGTTATCCGCTGGTATTTTTCGCTGCGATCCGGGTGAAGATCCGCGATGAAGGCTTTGTCCGCAATAAGGCGATTTATCGTGCTTCCCATGCACATTCGTTCATAGGAAGCACGCCAGGTCTTGTCTGATCGCATTTTCCGAGCCGCCAAGTGAAGCCACTTGGCTTGAAAATGCTTTGCATCGCGCTTGGTATCTTGCCAGATGAAACCAAGGAAATCCTCGGCCTCTGGATCGAACAGACCGAAGGGGCCAAGTTCTGGCTGCGCGTCATGAACGAGCTCAGGAACCGGGGTGTCGCCGATATCCTGATTGCCGTTGTTGATGGTCTCAAGGGCTTTCCGGAGGCGATCCATGCGGTGTTTCCGAAGACCGTGGTGCAGACCTGCACTATACACCTGATCCGCAATTTCATGAGGTTTGCGTCCTGGAAGGACAGGAAGGCGATTGCAGGGGCGCTTCGCGGCGTCTACCTGGCCGAAAGCGCCGAGGCCGGCCTGGCTGCCCTGGAGGCCTTTGAGGCGGGTCCATGGGGCCAAAAATATCCGGCCATTGCGCAAAGCTGGCGCCGACACTGGGACCAGGTGCTACCCTTCTTTGCGTTCAGCCCGCCGATACGCCGGATCATTTACACAACGCATGCGATCGAGGCCTTGAATTCGAAGCTCCGACGGGCGGTGCGCACGCGTGGCCATTTCCCGGGTGACGATGCGGCGATGAAGCTGCTATACTTTGATCTCAATCGGGCGGTCGAATGAATGGAAGCGACCGCCGCGCGAGTGTTGTGAGGCCAAAACCGAATTCGCCATCCTGTTCGGCGATAGGTTCGTGGTCTGATGATCGAAACCGACCCTGCGCACAAGATTACGGATAGGGCCGTCGGAGGACTTCTGGCTTTTCTTTTCTCTCGCTGGGGCTACGATACGCCAGAATTCCTCCGTACCTCAAATCGCCAATTGGGTCTCATAGGTGCTCACAGGGGACACATGTACTTTCTCTCCCGTTCTATTTGGCGCCTTCAATGCCGCAGGATGCGTGATGTGAACTCCTGTAGGCGCAGGCTGCGCGGATGGTCGAAAATCTCCGCAGGCGGGCCGGATTCAATAATGGCACCCTGATCGAGGAAAACCACACGGCTGGCTACCTCTCGGATGAAGGCCATCTCATGGCTCACGATCAGCATGGTCATGCCATCGCGTTGCAGCGCGCGGATACTGTCCAATACCTCCCCCACCAATTCGGGGTCCAGGGCGGCTGTCACTTCATCCAGCAAAAGAATATCAGGCTTCAGCGCCAAGGCGCGCGCAATGGCCACGCGCTGTTGTTGGCCGCCCGATAGCTCATCCGGATAGGCATTCACCTTCTCAGCCAGGCCAACGCGCGCAAGCAGGGCGCGTGCCTCGGTTTCCACCTCATGCTTCGCGCGCTTTTTCACAAGTGTCGGCGCAATCGCGACATTGCGCAGCGCCGTCATGTTTTGGAACAGATTATATTGCTGAAAGACAATGGCGAAGCGGTCCCTCACCGCGCGCAGGCTGGCGCGGCTGCTGTAATCCACGATGCTGCCATCCAGCGTCACGGTACCGGCGCGTGGCTTCAGCAGCCCCACTAGCGTGCGCAGGATGGTGGATTTGCCCGAACCGGATGGGCCGATCAGGCCAATGACTTCGCCACGTTCGACATCCAAGGAGACATCGCGCAGCACATCGGCCTTGCTGCCATAAGAAACCGTCAGCCCTTTAATGGAAAGGAATGCCAAATCTGTTGGTCCCAGAATGATCAGAACGCCATAGTCCAAGCTTTACCTGTGTAACGTCAAGCCAATCCAGTGGTTGCGCATAGGCCACGCTGACCTATTATCGCGCGCATGTCGCTACGCCTTCCCCAAATCGCGCGCCCCGCAGCTGTCACCATCACGGTGGAAGGGCAGCAGGTTGCCGTGCATCCTGGGGAAAGCCTGGCCGCCGCACTGATCGCAGCCGGCCTATGGCGTTTTGGCGAAGGCGAGGACCCTGCCCGCCCACGCACCGCCTTTTGCATGATGGGCGTGTGCCAACAATGCCTACTGCGCCTTGATGGGCGTTTGGTGCAGGCCTGCCTCACGCCCGTTGCGGCGGGGCAGGAAGTGACGCGCGCATGATCCATGATATTGCCGTTTTGGGCGGTGGCCCGGCGGGCATGTCGGCCGCAACCGAAGCCGCGCACGGCGGAGCGCGCGTTGTGCTTTTGGAAGAATCGCCCGCGCCAGGCGGGCAGGTCTATCGCGCGGCACCACCCGGTTTTTCCGCCAAGCCCGATTCTGACCGGCGCGCGGGCGATGCGCTGCGCGCCGCTCTCGCCACAAGCGCTGCGGAGCTTCGCACCAGCTGTCGCGTTTGGGGCTTGGGCGGCGGGCCGCTGGTGCCGGAAGGCGAAGCCCATGCGCCCTTCAGCCTTTCGGCGCTCGGCGCGGATGGTGTCCCCTTCACGCTTCAGGCGCGTGCGTTGATTTTGTGCTGCGGCACGCATGAAAGGATTATTCCTTTTCCAGGCTGGACTTTGCCCGGCGTGATCGGCCTGGCCGCCGCAACCATTTTGCTGAAGGCGCAGGGCATCTTGCCGGGGCGGCGAGTCGTCGTCGCAGGTGCCGGGCCACTGCTTTACGCGGTCGCCGCGAAGATTTTGGCGGGCGGCGGTTCGGTTTCGGCGGTGATTGATGCGGCAACGCAAGGCGAATGGCTCCGCGCGCTGCCCGCCCTTGCCGCGCGGCCTGATCTTCTGACGCAAGGTATCGCTTGGCGCGCCAAGCTTCTCGCCGCGCGCGTGCCGGTATTGGCAGGCGCGCAGGTGACAGCGGCGGAGGGCGACAAGGTTCTCACCCATGTGCGGGTGGGCAATCATGTTTTTGCAGCCGATGCGCTCTGTGTCGGTCATGGTCTGGTGCCGGCCACGGAAGCCAGCCGCACCTATCGCGCGCAGCACGCGCATCGGCCGGAAGATGGCGGCTGGGTGCCGGTCTTGGATGCCGCGCAACGCACCAGCGTGCCTTTCCTCTACGCTGCCGGCGATGGCGCAGGCGTGCGCGGTGCCGCCGCCGCACCGGCAGCCGGCCGCCTTGCCGCGCGCACAGCCTTGCAGGACCTTGGTTTCAACACGCCAAACGCATCAGAAGAAGACGCGGCACTGGCCCGCGCTCGGCGCACCGGCGCCGCCATGGCGCGCATGATGGCGCTGCGCCCTGCCATGATCGAAGCCATCCCCGCCGAGACGATCATCTGCCGTTGTGAAGGTGTGACCCGCGCCGCCATTGAAGACGCCGCCGCGGCGGGGGCTGGCACGATCAATCAGCTCAAACATTTCACGCGCTGCGGCATGGGGCCTTGCCAGGGGCGCATGTGCGGTGAGGCCGCCGGCGCGCTGCTTGCCTCGGCGCGGGGCGTCAGCGTGGCGGATATTGGCTTCACCACGGGCCGCATTCCACTGCGCCCCGTGCCCATGGAAGCAATCCTTGGCGATTTCGATTACGCAGATATTCCCGTGCTAGCAGCGGCGCCGATATGACATCGCGCTTTGACGTTGCCGTGATTGGCGCTGGTGTCATGGGCTGCGCGACGGCGCTGTTCCTCGCGCGTGGCGGTATGCGCGTTGTGTTGCTTGATCGTGGCGAGATTTGTCGCGAGGCTTCGGGCGTCAACGCCGGTACACTCACCATGCAAATGACGCGCGCGGCGCTGATCCCCTATGCGCTGCGCGCGCATGAGATGTGGATGACCATGCCCGAATGGTGCGCCGGTGGCGATGTGCTGGCGACCTCCTGCCCTGGTCTTTCGGTTGCCTTCACGGATGCAGAAGCGGCCATGTTGGAAGAACGCGCGCGCATTCGCCGCGCGGCCGGCGCGCCGATTGAATTGATTGATGGAAGCGCCGCGCAGGCGATTGAACCTGGCCTTGCGGATGGCGTGAAGCTCGCCGGGCATTGCCCGATTGATGGCTTTGCATCGGCCTATCTGACCGGGCGCGCCTTTCGCGCTGCCTTGCAGGAAGCGGGTGTCACGCTGATGGAAGCAACGCCGGTGCGCGGCATTAATGGACGCTTTGTGCTGGATACGGAAGCAGGCCCGATTGCCGCACAGCGCGTGGTGCTGGCGGGTGGTGTTTGGTTGCAGGATATGGCGGCCTGGCTTGGTGTGACGCTGCCGATCAAGGTGCTGATCAATCAGCTGGTGGTGACTGAACGCATGCCACCTGTGATGCGCACGGTGCTTGGCGTTGCCTCTGGTCTTTTGAGCCTCAAGCAATATGCCAATGGCACGGTGCTGATCGGTGGCGGCTGGCAAGGCATTGGCGATCGCACGCGCGGCGGTGTCGCGGTACGGCCGGAAAATTTCCTCGGCAATGTGCGGCTCGCGGCGCATACCGTGCCGGCCTTGCGGCAGGCGCGGGTTGTGCGTTCCTGGCTGGGGCTGGAAGCGGAAACGGCGGATGCACTGCCCGCCATCGGCCCCATCCCTGGCATTGATGATGCCTGGATCATCGGCAGCGTGCATTCGGGCTATACCAGCGGCCCCTATATGGGCCGCATCCTGGCGCAAGCGATATTGGGTGAGGCGCCAGAACTGCCGCTATTTGCGATAGATCGGCTTCTCCACCAAGGGAGCAATTCCGCATGAATGATACGCACTTTCATGGCATCTATCCTTCAACCGTCTTGCCGATGCGCACGGATTTTACGCCGGATTGGGATGCCTATGCTGCCCATACCGCGCATTGCGTAATGCGCCCTGGCATTCGTGGCGTTTTGATCAATGGTCACGCAGGGGAGAATTACGTCATCACCCGCGCCGAAAAACGCCGTGCGGTGGAAGTGACCCGCGCCACTATTGACGCAACACGCCTGATCGTTGCTGGTGTGAATGCCGAAAGCTCGCTGGAAGCGGCGGAAGAAGCGCGGGAAGCGCGGGCGGCGGGCGCTGATGCCATCATGGTTTTTCTGCCCAATGCCTTTGCGCTGGCGCATACCACCGCCATGGCCGTGCTGCATCACCGCGCCATCGCTGAAGCCGTGCCGGGCCTGCCGTTATTCCTGTTCCAGGCACATCATGCTGCCGGGCGCATGGGTTTCACGCCGGAAACCATGGCGGAACTGCTCAAGATTAAAACCGTCGTCGGCATCAAGGAAGGCGGCTGGGAAGTGGATGGCTATGACGCGCTGCGCCGGCAAGTGAAGCGGCTGCGCCCGGATGTCGCCGTCTGCGCCAGCGGTGATGAACATCTCTTGGCCTGCATGGTACATGGCAGTGATGGCAGCCTTGTATCACTCGCGGATATCATGCCCGATGAAATCGTCGCCTTGGATGCGGCGGTGCGGGCGAATGATCTGCCAGCAGCACGCGCCCTGCATGAAAAACTGGAACCCCTGGCCGAGGCGATTTACGGCGCCCCGCCCGGGGGCCGCGCCACCGCGCGCTTGAAATGGTGCCTGCGAGAGATGGGCATCATCGCCGATGCGACCATCCGCCCGCCGCAACCGCCTGTGGATGCGGCAGATGCGGCGGCGCTGACCGCAGCACTCAAGGCGTCGGGATTGTGAGCGAGGGCCGTGTGGTCAGGCGACGTTCCGCCGCCCGCGCCAAGGACGCCAAAGCCCAAGACACGCAGAAATACAAGATCAGCGCCGTGCCATAGGTGATCATGGCGCTGAAGCCACGTTGGGTCAGCATTTTTGCGGCAAAGGTGATTTCAATGAAGCCGATTTGTGACACCAGCGAGGTTTCCTTCACCATGCTGAGCACATGCACAATCGAAGGCGGGAGAATCACACGCCAGGATTGCGGCAGCACCACGCGCCTGAGTGCGGTCAGCGCCGGCAGGTTCATGGTCAGTGCCGCTTCCCATTGCTGCGGGCGTACGCTGTCATAGCCGGCGCGCACATTCTCTGCCGCCAGCGCACTCATGCGTATGGCAACGGCGGTGATGGCCACCGCCCATAAGGGCGCCTCCAGCCGCAGCACCTGGCCCAGAAAAAACACCAGCAGCAGCAGTACAAGGAACGGAATGCGTCGAAAGATTTCCACCCATAAAATTGCCAGGCTGCGAATCGGCGCAAAGGGCACCACTTGTCGCAGACGTAGTGTCGCCAGCAGAAAGCCGAGCGCATAGCCAAGCGCGCAGCCAAAGACCGACGCTATCAGCGTATTCAGCACCGCCTGGCCCAGGAAAAGCATATTCCACCAGGTGAAAAAGCGCGGCGCCTCATTGGCCAGTATTTGCCAGGCGGACATCGCTCAGAAAACCCTCGCCTTGACGCGGAATAACCATCGCCCAAGCAACCACAACAACACGGACGCGATGATCGTCAGCAGAATATAAATCCCTGCGGTGATCGAGAATATCTCCACGGACCGAAAAGAAATCGCATTAGCATTCAGCGCTCGACCCGTGAGCTCCTCCACCCCGAAAATCGCCGCCATCGAGGTGCCCAAGGTCATGATGATGTAGTGATTGGAAAGCGAGGGGTAGAGTGTGCGCACGACATGCGGCGCAATCACGTACCAGACGGTCTGCGCGCGGGAAAACCCAAGCGTTTCCGCCGCATCCAATTCCGCCTGCGGGACCGAGGCAAAGCCCGCGCGTTCAATCTCTGTCAAATAGGCACCGGCATTCAGGGTCATGCCGATGAGCACGGCAGTGATGGGTGAAAGGATGATGCCGAATTCGGGCAGCGCAAAGAACAGAAAGAATATCTGCACAAGCTGGGGCGTATAGGTGAAGAAGCGCACATACCCAATTATCGGCACGCGCACCCAACGTGGCCCCTGTGTGAGCACCGCCGCCCCAACCAGACCAATCAGCAGCCCGCCCGCAAAGGCCAGCGCTGCGATCCACAGCGCCATGCCAGCGCCCAGCAGAAAATCGGGCAGGTAATGCAGAACCTGCCCGTATTGCAGGGACATGTCAGAACATCGGGTTGAAGGGGATGCGCGTTGTCATCGGCACGCCGAACCACTTTTCCCAGGTTTGGTTGACGAAGTTGGAGCGGTGCATTTCAAACAGCACGACATTCAGCACATCACGGAGCGCCGTATTGCCCTTTTGCACGCCAATGCCAACCCAGAAGCTTGCCAGCACGTCGTCCAGGATTTTCCAGGGCACGCCTTGGAAGTTACGCATCGGGATAACGATCGATTCCGCAACATCCACCATGGCATCCGCGCGGCCCTGCGCCAGGGCGCGGAAGCAATCAGGGTAATTGTCCAGCAGTGTCACCTGCGCCTGCGCCGCATTCGCCTGCAGCCAGGGCACACCAACCGTGCCGCGCACCTGAACCAGCCGCACCTGACGATTATTCAAATCCGCCGGTTTTGCGATGGGCACCGCGGTGCCAGAGGATTTGGTCAACACCACCATGGATTGCGTATGCAGCGGTTGGGTATAGTCAATCACCAAAGCACGTTCGACGGTGCGGGTGATGGCACCCAGCACAATGTCAATGCGGTCCGACTGCAGGAAGGGAATACGATCCGGGCTGCCGACCTGGACGATTTCAAGTTCCACATTCATCCGCCGCGCGATTTCGCGGGCGATATCGGCATCAAACCCGTCAATCTGGTTGCGTTCATTGAAAGTGCCGAAAGGCGGCAGCGTCGGGTTGATGCCCACGCGCAGACGCTTGGAAGAAAGCACCTGGTCCAGCGGCCGGGCCGTTACCGGCGAAGCGACGCCAGAGGCCATGGCGGCGGCCAGCGCGAAAAGGGAACGGCGATCAGTTGTCGGCATGTTCTACTCCTGTCTATGCATCGGCAAAGTTAAACGTAATCGCCATACGGTAACGCCTGCAAGATAGGGATAGCGTAAATAATTTGCTCCCAAGATGTCTGCCGCTCTGAACCGGCCCGGTTTTGCTGGAGGCTGTTTTGCTAAAGCTACGCTGCCATGGCTGGATGATCCAGTGAGGCATAGTAGCGTTCTTCGGCTCGAGCGGGCGGGATATAGCTGATTGGTGCCAACAAGCGTCTGTTATTGAACCAATCTACCCATTCCAGGGTGGCGAATGCCACGGCCTCGAAGCTGCGCCACGGCCCGCGCCGGTGAGTGACCTCGGTCTTCAAAAGCCCGTTGATGGTCTCCGCGAGCGCGGTGCAATCGGCAATACCTTGCAGATCGGCTCGACACCGTGAACCCCGCGCTGATCATCAATAAAGGCGATCATGGCTTGAACCGGCGGTCGAGCTCCATGAGGGTAAATCGCGCTGCGCGCAGGCAAAATA
>JADCFP010000124.1 GCA_020249465.1 Roseomonas sp.
ACCGCAGCGCCAATCATGGCGGTGATCAGCGCCGTGCCCAGATTGGGCTGCTTCAGGATCAAGCCAACCGGCACCAGCACCATCAGCGCGGGCGGGATCAGGAATAGCGGATTGCCCATGCGTTCCCAGGAAGCGCGATGAAACCAGGCCGCCAAGCCCAAAGCCAGCATGATCTTCATCAGCTCAGAGGGCTGCAATTGTACCGGCCCGATATCCAGCCAACGCTGCGCCCCCTTGCCGACATTGCCGTGAAACAGAACCAGCACCAGCAGGCCGAGTGCGAAGGCATAGCCCACCCAGGCGAAGCGGAGGATGATCCTGATATCAATGAAGGCGATGCTCAGCATGATCACCAGACAAAAGCCAAAGCGCAGCGCGTGCTTCTGCGCATAGGCATCCGGGTTGCCGCTGCCCGCAGTCCACAGCGCGACATAGCCAATCGCGGCAATACCGCCGAGCAGCAGCACAAATAGCCATGGCACGCGCCAAAGTTTGGAAACCAAGCCAGCGCCGCGGCTTTCCGTGAGGAGTCGGCGTTCGAAAATCATCGGCCAAGCTCCGCCACGCGCGGATCACGCGGCTGGGGCGTGATGGGCAGGCGCTGGAAGGCCTCCACCAGAATATCGCGCGCCAAGGGTGCGGCGGCGCCCGATCCGCTGGTGCCGTGTTCCACAATTACCGAAAGGGCGAAGACTGGGTTGTCATAGGGCGCATAGGCGACAAACAGGGCATGCGGGCGCCATTCGCGCGGCAGGGTCGCGACATTAAAACCCCTTTCCCGCTGTTCGCGCGAGACGCGCCTGACCTGCGTCGTGCCGGTCTTGCCCGCCATGACGCCCAATTGGCCGGGCAGCCGCGCTGCCCCCGCCGTGCCGCCGCCATTCACGACCGCCCACATGGCTTCGCGCACCACGCGCATATCGGCTTCCGGAATGCCGAGGGATGGCCAATCTTCTGGCCTGCTGCCGCGCACCGGCTGGCCGGCAATGGCGCGTGTCAGATGCGGTTGCACGGCGCGCCCGGTGGCAAGCCGCGCGGTCATGACGGCAAGGGAAAGCGGCGTCAGCTGATAAAAGCCCTGGCCAATGCCATGCACAATCGTATCGCCGATATTCCAGTGATGGCCCTGCGCCTGGCGCCAAGCGCGTGTTGGCACCAGCCCGCGGCGCGTGCCGGGCAATTCAATGTCCAGATCAACGCCAAGCCCGAAGCGATGCGACATGGCGGCGATGCGATCCATGCCCGTACGCCGCGCCATTTCATAGAAATAGACATCGCAACTCAGTGATATGGCAGTGCGCATATTCATGCCGCCATGGCCGCTTTGCTTGTGGCAATGGAAGCGATTATCGCCAAAGTCGAAATGGCCGGGGCAATGGACGATATCGCCCGGCCGGCAGACCTTGGCTTCCAGCGCCGCCAAGGCAACCACCATCTTGAAAGTGGACCCTGGCGCATAAAGCCCATTTGTCGCGCGATTGATCAGCGGTGTGGAACGCGATGCTGTCCATTGCCGCCATTGTGCCGCGCTGACGCCGGAATTGAAGATATTGGGATCGAAGGAGGGCTTGGTCGCCATGGCAAGCACTTCGCCATTGCGTGCATCCAGCAATACTGCCGTGGTGCCTTCATCAATCTTGTTGCGAATGGCCTTTTGCAGCCCGGTATCAACGGAAATCTGCACATCCTGACCAGGAATGCCCTCACGCCGATCCAATTCGCGGATCACGCGGCCAAGCGCATTGACTTCAACCTGCACCGCGCCGGCGCGGCCGCGCAGCACACGGTCATGGAAACGCTCCAAACCTGCGCGGCCAACGCGCATGCCGGGCAGGTTGACGATACCCTCATCGCCCGCTTCCTGTTCGGTGGGTGTGCCGACATAGCCAAGCACATGCGCCAGATGTTCCGTTTCGGGATAGATGCGCGTGGTCCCCATATCCACCGAAACACCAGGCAGATCGGGCGCATTCACTTCAATCGCCGCCATTTCCTCCCAGCTCAGGAATTCGCGCAGGATCACGGGGACAAAGCGGCGATTGCGGCGAATGTCGCGTTCAATCCGCGCCTTTTCATGGTCCTGCAATGGCACAATGCGGGAGAAGGTTTCGATGGTGGCGGTGACATCCGCCGTTTGTTCCGCAACCAGCAGCGCGCGCCAATTCAACCGATTGCCCGCCACCACTTCACCGCGCCGATCCAGAATGCGCCCGCGTGGCGGCGCGAAAAGCCTGGCGCTGACGCGGTTTTCTTCAGCGAGTGTGGCGTAGCGCCGGCCTTCTTCAATCTGCAAGCGATAAAGCCGATGGCCAAGAAAGCCGAGCGCGCCCAATTGCACCGCACCAAGAAAGGCAGCGCGGCGCGTGAAAATGGTGCGGCGGCGTTCTTCTTCCCGCTTGATATTGGTATTGGCGCCAAAGCCGGCAGGGCGCCGTCCGGGCCAGAGCTTCATGGAAGATTCTCCGCCCGGCGCATGGCTTCATGCGCGCGCGAAAGCAGAATGGCGATGGGCGGATAAAGCCCTGCCGTCAGTAGCAGCGTGTGGAAAATAGGCTGCCAGGGCGGCAAGGTCAGCTGTAGCAGTGCGGTGAACCCCCAGGCGAGCAGCGTGGCACCCAGGGCGCCGACACAAAAACAAAGCCACACCAGGAAGAAACCTTGCCGCGCCAGCCAGAAGCGCAGCCGCATCGCCGCGCCATGCAAGGCGAGCAGGGCGATGATGTGAACCCCAAGCGGCGCCATGGTCAGCAGATCAATCAGCAACCCAAGCACGAAGACCATGGGTGGCGCCATGCCGGCTGGGCGAAACACGGTCCAGAAGGCGACCGAGGGCATGGCGAGCGCAAAGGCCAGTGCCGGCAAGCTGGTAGGTGTGGCCGAGAGGATCAGCACCACCGCCGTTGAAAGTAACGGAAAGGCCAGGCGCAGCAGCGCTTCAAGCCGCCGCGCCAAATCCTGCGGCGGTTCCGGGCGCCCGGGCGGCGGCGCGCGGAGTTTTGGTGCAAGGCTCATGGCCTGGGTTCAACGCCGAGACGCGCGCGGTTCCGGGCGCGCCACCGCTTCCGGCGGCAGAATCCCCGAAAGACCAAAATCGAATAGCCGCACCATTTCCAGATTATCGAGCCGCGCGAAAAGCTCCACTTCCAAGGAGCCTTGCTGGTTGCGCCGCACCACGCCGACCGGCAGGCCGGCCGGGAAGGCATTGGCCTGGGCGCTGGTGACGACCCTTTCACCCTCCTGCGGAATGACCCCTTCCGGCCAATGCGCAAGGCGCGGGCGCGCGCCATTGGTACCGGCCATCACCGCGCGCGCGCGGCTGGCTTCCAGCGTGACTGGCACACGGCTGTTCATATCGGTTGCCAGCAACACGCGGGCGGAACGTGAGCCCACTTCTGTAACACGGCCTACAAAGCCGCGTTCATCCAGCGCAACCTGTCCCTTGCGGATGGCATGTTGCGGCGGGATGGCCAGCAGCACGGCGCGCGCATAGGTACCGCCGCCATCCGCCACCACGCGGGCGGCGTGGAAATTGGGTGCGCCTTCCGGCAAGAAGCCAAGCTGGCGGCGCAGCAGCGTATTCTCCGCCTCAAGCCCCAGTGCCGCCGCATGCCAGCGGCGCAGACGCTCATTTTCCTCACGCAGCCTTGCATTGTCGCTGCGCAGTGTCGCGAGGCTCTGGATTTCTTCGATCGCTTCCTCAACCGCGTTTACCGGCTGGGAAATCGCTGCATAAATCGGCGTCAGCGCATCAGAAAGCGTATTGCGCAGCCGTTCAACGAGCACCGTATCCGCCTTGCCCAGCAGCATCACCCCAAAGGCCACGGCAATCATGATCGGCAGCGAAAGCCGCGCCAATGCCTGCCGTAGAGGGATACTGAGCCTGATCACGCGACGCTGCCCTTTGATCCTTTCAATACATGGATGTCAGCACATGTCGCAGCCGCTTGATATCCTCAAGCGCGCGCCCGGTGCCGAGCGCCACACAGGAAAGTGCATCTTCCGCTGCGACCACCGGCAGGCCAGTGGCATCCCGCAGCACCTGATCCAGCCGGCCAAGCAAGGCCCCGCCGCCGGTGAGCACAATGCCCTTATCCACGATATCGGCAGCCAGCTCCGGCGGCGTGTTTTCCAACGCGGTCTTCACCGCATCCACAATCTGGGCCACGGGTTCGGCGAGCGCTTCCGCCACCTGGCGCTGGCTGATGATGACCTCACGCGGGACGCCATTCATCAGATCGCGGCCCTTTACTTCGGCGGTTGGGCCTTCTTCGCCATCCTCGGGCGGGGCAGCGGCGCCGATTTCAAGCTTGATCCGTTCCGCGGTACTTTCACCGATCAGCAAATTGAATTGCCGGCGAATATAGGAAATGATCGCCTCATCCAGCTTGTCGCCGCCCACGCGCACACTCCGCGCATAGACAATGCCGCCCAGGCTGATCACGGCCACTTCCGTGGTGCCGCCGCCAATATCCACCACCATGGAGCCCGATGGTTCCGTCACCGGCAGGCCAGCGCCAATCGCCGCCGCCATGGGTTCTTCAATCAGCAGCACCTTGCGCGCGCCGGCACTTTCCGCGCTTTCCTGAATGGCGCGCCGTTCCACCGCCGTGGACCCTGAAGGCACGCACACAATGATCATGGGGGAGGCAAAGCCGCGCCTGTTATGCACCTTCCGGATGAAATGTTTGATCATTTCTTCCGCCACTTCAAAATCCGCGATCACGCCATCGCGCAGCGGGCGAATGGCCGAGATATTCCCCGGCGTGCGGCCCAGCATGAGCTTCGCTTCCTCACCCACCGCCAGCACCTGCTTGCGGCCACGCTGATCGGAAATGGCGACCACACTCGGCTCATTCAAAACGATGCCCCGGCCCTTCACATAGACCAGCGTATTCGCAGTGCCGAGATCAATGGCCATATCGGCGGAAAGGAAGCCGAATAGGCGTCCGAACATGCTGAAACCCTTTGCAAACAGATTAGGCCCCGGCACCAGGGTACCGAGGTGGCGGAAATGGCGTCCCGGCCAGCCAGGAGAACCAGGGATTTACCCCCCCTGGCCCTGATCCTCAAGCCGTAATCCCCGGGCGCCGCCCCCGGCGCTTCAGGCCCGCAGCACCGCCGGCGGTTCGGTACGCTCGCGCTTGACCAAAAGCTTGTTCAGCGCATGCACATAGGCCCGGGCCGAGGCGACAATGGTATCCGTATCCGCCCCCTGGCCATCCACCAGCTTGCCGGCTTCTTCCAGCCGCACGGTCACCCGCGCCTGGGCATCCGTGCCGCCGGTGACGGATTGCACGGCATAGAGCTTGAGGTTGACTTCATGCGGGAAGGCCTGGCGCAGCGCATTGAAGGTGGCATCCACCGCGCCATCGCCAGCCGCCACACCTTCGCGCCTTTCGCCATCCACTTCGAGCGCGATGGAGGCCGTCGGCCGGGTATTCATCCCCGTCGCGACCGTGAGTGCCACCAGCTTCAGCCTATCATTCTGGCGCACCACCTCATCATCCACCAGCGCCACAATATCTTCATCGTAAACCACCTTCTTCCGGTCCGCGAGGTCCTTGAAGCGGCGGAAGGCGTCGTTCAATTGATTGTCGCCGATCTCATAACCCATGGCCTTCAGCTTATCGCGGAAGGCAGCGCGGCCGGAATGCTTGCCCATCACCAGCGAAGATGTGGACCAGCCGACAGATTCCGGCGTCATGATTTCATAGGTGGATTTGTCCTTCAGCACGCCATCCTGATGGATGCCCGATTCATGGGCAAAGGCATTGCGACCCACAATCGCCTTATTGGGCTGCACATCAAAACCCGTAATGGTCGCCAGCAGCCGGCTGGTCTTCAGGATATTCTGCGTCACAATCCCATTCGAAACCGGGATCGCATCCGCGCGCGTGCGCAGCGCCATCACCACTTCTTCGATCGAGGCATTGCCCGCACGTTCGCCAATGCCATTGATGGTGGCTTCAATCTGGCGCACGCCGGCACGAATGGCCGCCAGCGTATTCGCCACCGCCAGGCCCAAATCATTATGATTATGCGCGGACAGGATCACCTGATCCGCCCCCGGCACGCGTTCCCGCACCATGGTGAAAATGCGCGTCATATCCTCAGGCAGCGCATAACCGACCGTATCCGGGATATTGATGGTGGTGGCCCCCGCCTTGATGGCGGCTTCCACACAACGGCACAGAAAATCCGGGTCCGTCCGCGTGCCATCTTCCGCCGACCATTCCACATCATCCGTGTGTTGGCGGGCGAGGCCCACGCTGCTGGTCACCAATTCCAGCACCTGTTCCGGTTCAAGTCGCAGCTTGACCCGCATATGCAAGGGACTGGTCGAGACAAAAGTATGAATGCGCTTGCGCGCCGCCGGCTTCACCGCCTCAGCCGCCCGCAGAATATCGGCGGGCGCGGTGCGCGACAGGCCGCAAACCACCGGCCCATCCTTGGCAAAACGCTGCGCAATGGACAGCACACTTTCAAAATCCCCGGGCGAGGCAATGGGGAAGCCCGCTTCCATCACATCAATCCCCAACTCCGCCAGCGCTTCCGCCATGCGGAGCTTTTCCTGGAGGTTCATGGAAAAACCAGGGGATTGTTCACCATCGCGGAGCGTGGTGTCGAACATGATGATGCGGTTATCGGCGAGCTTGCCGAAAGACGGATGATTTATGGCCATGATGAGGAATTCCTCGGGCAATCAATGGGTTGCGTGGTAGGATAAAGGCTTCCCCTGAACGATGCCCGCCGCGCGCGGCAGGCTTTTACGCCCAGGGGCGGATAAGTCGAAGCCCAAGTAGCGCGCAGGCGGGAAGGGGGGCGAAAACCCCATAATCCAGGCCGAAGCGACGCGAAACCTCACGCATGTGAGGGAGAATAGGGGGGAAGGGAGAGGGAAGGCAAGGGGTTTGTGGGGGAGGGGTGGGTTGGTTCAAGGTCAGAGAGTGCTTTGCCCTCCCTGAAACCCACCCACCAAAGGCCCGAGGCCTTTGGAAACCATGACTTGGTTAGCCCGCCGCGTCACTATTCCTATCCGCGACAAACCGCTCCAGCCAATGGATCGTATAATCCCCATCCTGGAATTCGGGGGCTTCCATCACGGCCTGATGCAGCGGCAAGGTTGTCTTGATACCCGCCACAACCATTTCACCCAAAGCACGCCGCATGCGGCCAATCGCTTCCACCCGCGTCGGCGCATGCACAATCAGCTTGGCCACCAGGCTGTCATAATGCGGCGGCACCACATAGCCGGAATAAAGCGCACTATCCACGCGCACCCCAAGCCCGCCCGGCGCGTGATACGTCGTCACCTTGCCGGGATTGGGCGCGAAGGTCTCAGGGTCTTCCGCGGTGATGCGGCATTCAATCGCATGTCCATAGAAGCGGATATCCTTCTGGCCATAGCCAAGCGCCTCACCAGCGGCGATGCGGATCTGTTCCTTCACCAGGTCAATGCCGCAGACCATCTCGGTCACCGGGTGTTCAACCTGTAGCCGCGTATTCATCTCAATGAAGGCGAATTGCCCATCCTGCCACAGGAACTCCAAAGTGCCGGCATTGCGATAGCCAAGTTTTGATAGCCCTGCGGTCACGGTCGCACCCAAGGCATCGCGCGCTGCGGCATCAAGCGCTGGGCTGCCTGCTTCTTCCACCAGCTTCTGATGGCGCCGCTGCAAGGAACAATCACGCTCCCCGAAATGCACCACATTGCCATGCGTATCCGCCAGCACCTGCAATTCGATATGGCGCGGCCGATCGAGGTATTTTTCCAGATAGACACTGTCATCACCAAAGGCCGCCTTGGCTTCGGTGCGCGCGACACTCCAGGCTTCCTCAAGCTCATCAGCGCTGCGGGCTACCTTCATGCCGCGCCCACCACCGCCGGCGGCGGCCTTGATCAGCACGGGGTATTTCACGGCTTCGGCCACTTCGCGCGCCTGTTCCAGGGTCTCCAGCGCGCCCATGGAACCTGGCACCAGAGGCACGCCAAGGCTCCGCATCGCATCCTTCGCCGCGATCTTGTCGCCCATCATGCGGATATGCTCGGGCGCGGGGCCAATGAATTTCAGCCCATGCGCTTCCACCATTTCGGCAAAGCGCGCATTTTCCGAAAGGAACCCATAGCCGGGATGGATCGCATCCGCGCCCGTCACCATGGCGGCCGAAATCACCGCCGCCATGTTCAAATAGGAATCACGCGCCGGCGGCGGGCCAATGCACACGCTTTCATCGGCAAAGCGCACATGCATCGCGGTGGCATCAGCGGTGGAATGCACCGCGACTGTCCGAATGCCCATTTCCTGACACGCCCGATGGACGCGCAGCGCAATCTCACCCCGATTGGCGATCAGCACCTTACCGAACATGGCATGCACCCCCGGCCGAGCGCGCCATTACTCGACAATCATCAGCGGTTCGCCGAATTCCACCGGCATGCCGCTTTCCACCAGAATGCGCGTTACCGTGCCGGCGCGCGGCGCCTTGATCTGGTTATAGGTCTTCATCGCCTCAATCAGCATCAGGGTCTGGCCCTGCGTCACCTTGCTGCCAATGGTGACGAAAGGGGCCGAGGTCGGTTCGGGCGAGAGATAAGCAACGCCCACCATGGGGCTGTTCACCGCGCCCGGATGGTCCGCATCCACCTCAGCGGCGGGCGCTGCGGGTGCGGGCACGGCGGCAGCAGCCGGGGCGGCAGAAGGCGCGGCATGGGCAGCGGCGGCCACCGGCATCGCCATCGGCGCCACCGTCACCTGGCGCACCAGCTTGACCCGCATGTCATTGTCAACCAGCTCAATCTCGGTCAGGTCGCTCTCGCGCAGGATTTGCGCCAATTCCCGGATCGTCGCCGGGTCGAATTGCAGGTCCTTGGTCATGCTTCCTCATCCTGTGCGATCAGCCCCGCCATGGCGCGGATCGCCAGCGCATAGCCTTCAACGCCAAGCCCGCAAATCACGCCGGTCGCGGCCTTGGAGATGAAGCTGTGATGCCGGAATTCCTCCCGGCGATGGATATTCGTGATATGCACTTCAATCACCGGCACATCCACGGCAAGCAGCGCATCCATGACCGCGATGGAGGTGGTGGTATAGCCCGCCGGGTTCATGATGATGCCGGCAGCGCGCCCGCGGCATTCCTGCACCCAGGTCACCAATTCGCCTTCGCTATTGGTCTGGCGGAAATCAATGGCAAGGCCAAGCTGATCCGCCACTTCGGCGCAAAGCGCTTCCACATCATCCAGGGTGGCGGTGCCGTATTTCTCGGGCTCTCGCACGCCCAGCATGTTCAGATTGGGGCCGTTCAGCACGGCGATCAAAGGCGGGGTCACGGCGCTTTCCTTGCGACTTCAGACAAGGATTTGCGCTAGCACGGGGGGTCCGAACCCGGCAAGCCGGGCGGGCGCTTGCCCTTCCGCCGCTGCCCCGCCACATTAATCCCATGTCTGGCATCGCCATTTCCGTGAACGGGGAACCCCGCCAAATGCCCCAAGGCGCCACCGTCGCCGCGCTTTTGGCCGCCATTGGCCTTGATACCCGCAAGGTCGCGGTCGAGCGGAATGAGGAAATCGTGCCGCGTTCCACCTATGCCTTGGTCGCGCTGCATGAGGGCGACAAGCTTGAAATCGTTCACTTCATCGGGGGCGGCTGAGCATGGCTGACACGGATGATGATAGCTGGCAGGTCGCCGGCCAGCGCTTCCAATCCCGCCTGATCGTGGGCACCGGCCGCTACAAGGACCTCGAGGAAACCGCCGCCGCCATCGAAGCCTCGGGCGCCGAGATCGTCACCGTCGCGGTGCGCCGGGTCAATCTGTCAGACCCCAAGGCGCCGATGCTGCAGGATTATGTCTCCCCCAAGCGCTACACCTATCTGCCCAATACCGCCGGCTGCCACACTGCCAAGGATGCGGTGCGCACACTCCGACTCGCGCGCGAAGCCGGTGGGTGGAATCTTGTGAAGTTGGAGGTCCTCGGCCCCGCGCCTTTCCTCTACCCCGATATGCCGGCGACTTTTGAAGCGGCCCAAGCGCTGATCGCCGATGGCTTTCAGGTCATGGTCTATTGCGCGGATGATCCGCTGGCGGCGAAGCGGCTGGAAGACATGGGCTGCGTTGCCATCATGCCCTTGGGCGCGCCGATTGGCTCCGGCATGGGGGTCGTGAATCCCTATATGATCAGCGCTATCAAGCGCGAAGCCAAGGTGCCGGTGCTGGTGGATGCGGGCATCGGCACGGCATCCGATGCGGCTATGGCGATGGAGCTTGGCTGCGACGCCGTCTTGCTCAATTCCGCGATTGCCCACGCCAAACATCCGGTGCGCATGGCGCGCGCCATGAAGGCTGCGGTGGAAGCCGGGCGCCATGCCTTCCTCGCCGGCCGCATGCCACGGAATTACAGCGCCGATGCGTCAAGTCCCATGAGCGGGCTGATCCGGAGCTGAAGCCCGCATCGCACGGATTTCCGCTTCCAGCAGCGCGGGATCGGGGCTCGCCCACCAACGCGCCGGCACGGCAATGGCCGCTTCCAACAGGCGCTTATACTCGGTCTTCGGCACCTCCAGCGCACCAAACCGCGCCAGATGCGCGGTCAGGAATTGCGTATCCAACAGCGTGAACCCGCCCAAGCGCAGCCGCGCCACCAGCGCCACCAAAGCCACCTTGGAGGCATCAGTTACGCGGGAAAACATGCTCTCCCCAAAAAAAGCACCGCCGATCCGCACGCCATAAAGCCCGCCGACCAGCGCGCCATCCTGCCAGACCTCAATGGAGTGGGCCGCCCCCATGCGATGCAGCGCAGTGAACAGGGTTTCGATTTCAGCATTGATCCAGGTATCGGCGCGCCCCGGCGCGGGTGCGGCGCAACCCGCAATCACGCCGGCGAAATCCTGATCCGCCGTGATGGTAAACCGCCCCGACAGCACCGTGCGCCTGAGCCGCCGCGGCAGATGAAACCCGTGATCGAGTGGCAGGATGCCGCGCAGCGCCGGGTCAAGCCAATGGAGCTTGGTGCTGCCCCGCCCCTCGGCCATCGGAAACAGGCCGGCGCCATAGGCGCGCAGCATCAATTCGGGCGTGATTTCCAGCGGCCGGCGGCTCATCGGCGCCGTGCCCAAACTTGCGAAACTAAGGCGCTATTCTTCCTCATCCGCCGGAGCGATAGGAAGGGCGCTGCTTTCCTTATGCGTCGCCAGCGCCACCAGGGTTTCCGTGCGCATCACACCCGGCAAGGCGCGGAGCCGCGCATTGGTGAAGCTATCCACCGCCGCGAGGTCCGGCAGCCGCAGCTTCACCTGATAGGACCAGCGCCCGGATATCGCGTGGCATTCCAACACAGCCTCATCTTCTGCCATGGCGGCAATGAAACCCGCTTCAGCGCCGGATTGCAGCATGACGAATACCCAGGCGAGTTGCGGGCAGCCCACCGCCGCAGGTTCCAGATCCGCCCGCCAGCCCCTGATTGTGCCGCGTTCTTCCAGCCGCTTGACGCGCTCCGCCGTGGCCGAAACAGAAAGCCCCGCGACTTTCGCGAGTTCCGCCAGCCCCGCCGCGCCATTGCCTTGCAGTTCCAGCAGGATATTCCGGTCTATATCGTCCATATCGGGACTATATCCGGCAAAACCGGCGAATGGAATGAAAATCTTGTATATTTGGCGAAAGACCGGCACCCCCGCAGGCAGCCTCCGCCCAAATAAATGCAGCAACCACGGCGCCAAGTCGGGATAGGTTTCCACTTGAATGAAACATGCCCAAGGTCAGGGAGGGCTTTGCCCTCCCTGAAACCCACCCACCAAAGGCCCGAGGCCTTTGGAAACCATGACTTGGGCGCCTCAATTGCCTTAAGGCTGTTCAAATTCTCGAACCACTGTGACGCGCCGCACCCTTTCGCGCACTGAAATGTAGATCGCACACGCAATCAGAATCGCCACACCAAAAAGAGTCCAGCGATCGGGCATTTCGCCAAAGAACCACCAGCCGGCCAAGGTCGCCATGATCATTTCCGTATAGGCGAGCGGGGCCAGCAGCGATGCCTCGGCCATGGTATAGGCGCGCGCAATCAGGAAATGCCCGGCCACCGCAATCGCTGCCAATAAAAGCAATAAGCCCCATTCCACGGCATCGGGCGGCTGCCACAAAAAGGGCAGCGTCAGGCTCATCATCGCCGCGCCCATCAGGCTGGTGTGGAAGGTTGTCATCAGCGGGTCCTCATCCCGCGCGAGCCGGCGCGTAATCAGCATGTAAAGCGCCATGCAGGTGCCGGAAGCAAAGGCCAACGCCATGCCCGGGTTGAAATCCTGAAAGCCGGGCCGAATGATGATCAGCGTGCCGCAAAAACCAATCGCGACCGCCGCCCAGCGGCGCGGGCCCACATGTTCCTTCAGCAATAGCGGCGAAAGCGCCGTGATCAGCAAGGGCTGCACGAAAAAGATGGCGAGGCTATCGGCAATCGGCATGAAGCTGATGGCGCCAAAGAAAAAGCCTGTTGATCCCACAAGAAACGCGGCGCGCGCCGTATGGAAGCCAAGCCGAGCCGGCGGCAATGCGCGCGGCCCCACCGCACGCCAGGCAAAGGGCAGGATGAAAACCGCGCCAAAGAACATGCGCGCCCAGACAATTTGCAGAATGGGAATGCCGCCCTGGCCAAGAAATTTCGCGCAAACATCCAAAAGCGGCAGCACCCCCATGGCCACCACCATCAGCGCAATCCCTTGCCCGGTTCTGTTCTTCTCCAATGCCGCGCCGCCCCCAAAAGACGCCGCTGCAAAAGACGATCCCGCCCCCCTTGGCAAGCGCCCCCATGCTTGAAGCCACGCGCAATAGGTCTGATACTCAAGGCAAGGGTCCATCAAGACCCACGTAAAGGAGGTTCCATGTTCCGCCGGATTGCCCTGACCCTGATCGCCCTTTGCCTGCCCGGGCTTGCGCTCGCGCAGGGCTGGGTCCCTGAACGCCCGGTGCGGATCATCCTGCCCTTCCCGCCCGGGGGCTCCACGGATTTGGTCGGGCGTATCCTGGCCGATCGCGTGAGCCGCAGCGCGCCGCATCCCTGGGTGGTGGAAAATCGTTCTGGCGCCAATGGCAATATCGGCATGGAAGCGGCGGCCAAGAGTGCACCGGATGGCTATACGCTTGGCGCCTGCACCATCGGAAATTGCGCGATCAATCCTGCGATTTATGCCCGCATGCCCTATGACATCGAACGGGATCTGATCCCGGTCTTCTGGTCCGGCAGCGTCATGAATGCGGTGGCGGTGAATAACGCCGTGCCTGCACAGACGCTCCAGGAATTCCTGGCCTGGGTGAAGGCCAATCCGGGGCGGGTGAATTACGGTTCCTCGGGTTTCGGCTCCTCAAACCACCTGATCCCCGAATTGCTGAATGGCCGTTTGGGTCTCACGCTGGTGCATGTGCCCTTCCGTGGCGGCGCACCGGCCTTGCAGGCGCTACTCGCAGGGCAGGTTCAGGTGATGATGGAAAACATTCCAACCAAGGTGCAGGCCATCCGCGCTGGGCAAATCCGCGCCCTCGCGGTCACGGGGCGGGAACGCGATCCATCCCTGCCGGATGTGCCGACCTTCGCCGAGGCTGGCATCCCCGATATCGTGGTGGAACCCTGGTTCGGCTTCATGGCCCCGCGCGGCACGCCGGATGCGGTGATTGCGGGCCTCAGCCGTCTGTTGAATGAAGCGATTGCCGATCCCGAAGTGCGGCGCAAATTTGCCGATCTCGGCGTACGCCCTGAAGGCGGCCCGCCCGAGCGTTTCGCCGCCCATGTGCGGAGCGAAATCGCCCGCTGGCGCGAGGTTGTTGAAACCAACAAGATCGAGAAGTTGAACTGATGCCCTATCGCATTGTCCTTGGCCGTCCCTTGCATCCCGCAGGTGCGGCAGTGCTGGCCGCGCGCGCCGATGTTGAAACCATCGAAATGTTCGACCCACCAGCGCCCGCATTGCACGCGGCCTTGGCCAATGCCGATGGCCTGGTCGCCTGGCTGGAACGCGTGGACAAGGCGGCATTGGCGGCCGCGCCACGCTTGCGCGCGGTGTCACGCATCGGGGTTGGCTTTGACACGGTGGATATCCCCGCCTGTACGGAACGCGGCATTGCCGTGATGGTGGTGAATGGCACCAATGATCTTTCAGTCGCCGAACACGCCATGATGCTGATGCTGGGCGTGGCGCGCCGTGCGGTGGATTCGGATGCGCATATCAAGCAAGGTGGCTGGTGGCCCAAGGATGGGCCGCGCATGGTGGATCTGGCCGGCAAGACCGCGCTGGTGGTCGGCTATGGGCGGATCGGGTCGCGCGTTGCGGCCTATGCGCGCGCCTTTCACATGAAGGTCATGGTGCATGACCCACTGTACCATCCGGCGCGCATCGCCTCCGACGGGCATATTCCAGCGCGGGATTTCAAAAAGGCGCTGGCGGAAGCGGATGTGGTGACACTGCACTGCCCCCTGATGCCTGAAACGCGGCATTTGATGGATGAAGCGGCCTTCGCGGCGCTCAAACCCGGCGCCATTCTGGTGAATACGGCGCGCGGCCCGATTGTGAAGCAGGAAGCGGTGGTTGCCGTGCTGCAATCCGGCCGGCTGATGGGGTTCGGGACAGATGTGCTGGAAGTGGAACCCGCGACACCGGGTAATCCCCTTTTCAGCATGCCCAATGTCATCATCAGCCCACATTCGGCGGCAAGCACTGAGGAAGGCACGGCGCGCATGGCCGAAGCGGCGGCGCGCAATATCCTAGCCGCTTTGGATGGCGCGCCCGATCCCGCCATGATGGTCAATCCTGAGATCTTGCAAGGGCGATAAGTCGGCCATCAGGTTGCGCCCGGCGCTGCGCCGGGCGATAGCGGGGCCGAGATGACCCTGCACGCCTTCCTGACCCATTTGGCTGTCGCCCTTGGCCTGGCGCTGATTTCGGCGCTGGTGGTGCGGCTGATGATCGCCTACCCGATCCTGGATCACCCCAATGCCAGATCAAGCCATAGCCGCCCCACACCGCGCGGTGGTGGGCTTGGGATTGTGGTCGCTTTCACGCTGGGCATGGGGATTTTGTATTGGCAGGCGGAATATGCGCGCCTGCCGGGGCCGCAATTTCTGGGTGTGATTGGGGCGGCGCTGGCGATTGCCGCCGTATCCCTTTGGGATGATGCGCGGGATTTGCGCTTTGCGGTGAAGCTGGCGGCGCAGGCTTTGGCAGCGCTGGTTGCGATTGGTAGCGGGCTTGAATTGCAGCGGATCGCGGTGCCGGGCATTGGCATTGTGCAGCTTGGTGCCTTGGGACCGCTGCTGACGCTGTTTTGGATTCTGGGCTGCACAAATGCGGTGAATTTCATGGATGGGCTGGATGGGCTGGTGGGCGGGGCCGTCTTCCTCGCGCTGCTGATCCTTTGCGCCATTGCCGAAAACCAGGGCGGGTGGTTTGTCTATCTGGCATCCATGATGCTGGCGGCCGGCTTGCTTGGTTTTCTGCCCTTCAACCTGCACCCGGCGCGGATTTTCATGGGCGATGTCGGCAGCCAATTCCTGGGCTTCATGGTGGCGATCCTGGCGGTCGCAGCAGCGCGCTTTGATGCGGCCGAGGTCAGCTTCATGCTGGTGCCGCTGTTGTTATTCGGCCTGTTTTTCGACGCGGCCTTTACGCTCATGCGCCGCGCCGCCATGGGGCTGAATATCACCGCCGCGCATCGCACGCATTTGTATCAAATGGCGCAACGAAGTGGGATGGGCGTGCGGCATGTCGCTGCCGTGCATTGGAGTTTTGTGCTGGCGCATGGCGGGCTTGCCTTGGCGTTCATGCGGCTTGACCCTGCCGTGAAGCCCTTGGTGTTGCTCCTGGCGCTTGGCCTGCAAGTGATCTGGTTGGCTTATGTGCGCGCCCGCATGCGCCGCGCCGGGCTGTCCTGGCGGGAGTGATTTATCGTTAAGGTGGGCGCGGCGGCGCGCGCAATTGTTGGGTTTGAGCGCTGGAGCGCTGCGTGTTGGGGCGTGCCGTATTGCTTGTGGCACTGCCCTGTTCCACGCGCTGCACCGGGCGCGCTGCAGGGCGCGGCGGTGTTGGCGGCTGCCGATAGGCGACAGGCGCCATGTTTTGCCGATTGGGTGCGGCGGCCAATTGCTGCGGCGCGCGGCGCTGCGGCTGAGGTGGCGGCGCCAATTGCGCCACCCGCGAATTTGCCCGCTCGACCGGCCGTGCCGCTGGCGCGCTGCGTGGCGGGGCGGCCGCCGCAGCCATCACGGAAGAAGGCGCGCGTGGCGCCACACCCATGCGGGCAAAACCCTGATCAAGCAGCGCGCCCATATGCCGGTCCCGTTCTACCCAGGAAGAACCGCCGAAGGTTGCGCCCACCAGCCGCACGCCATCGCGCTGCGCCGAGGTCACGATATTGAAGCCGGAAGCATTGATGAAACCGGTCTTGATTCCATCCGCGCCATCATAATCGCCCAGCATGCGGTTATGGTTGCGGATCTGCGCCCGGCCCCAGGCGAAATGAACGGTACCGAAATAATGGTAGCGATTGGGGAAATCGGTGAACAACCGCCGCCCCAGCGTCGCCATATCCCGCGCCGTGGTCACCTGTTCCCAATCCGGCAGGCCAGAGGCATTGCGAAAGCGCGTTTGCGTCATGCCAAGGCTGCGCGCGCGCATGGTCATCATCTGCGCGAAGCGTTCCTCGGTCCCGCCGATGTGCTCACCAAGCGCCGCCGCAACATCATTGGCGCTTTTCGCCACCAGCGCGAGGATCGCCTGTTCCACCGTCAGGCCACCGCCGGGTGGGATGCCAAGCTTGGAGGGCGGGCGGGAAGCGGCTTCCTCGCTCATGATCACGCGACTGTTGAGTTGCGTTTTGCCGTCGCGCAGCGCTTCAAACACCATATAAAGCGTCATCATTTTGGTGAGCGAGGCCGGGTAGCGCGGTTCATCCGCGCCGGCATCTATCAGCACCGTCCCTGTGCGGGCTTCCATGACAATGGCGGAATAGCGCGCGCTGCCAATCTGCGCCTCAGCCCCGCGCCAGGGCAAAGCGACCAGCGCTGCCCCGAAAACCAGCCCAGCGAATCGAACGGCAAGGCCTCCCAAGCCTCGGCGGCGAGTCTTCATTCCGCAAAAACCCCCTGATGGCCCAAGGCTGCGGCGCCCCGAACCTGACTTCCCCTGAACTCTTATAACGGGCGAGGGGGCTTGCGTCCAGCAAAAAATCCGCGA
The DNA here is from genome assembly GCA_020249465.1 of Roseomonas sp. Taxonomy (GTDB): domain Bacteria; phylum Pseudomonadota; class Alphaproteobacteria; order Acetobacterales; family Acetobacteraceae; genus Neoroseomonas. The sequence continues at coordinate 17,208 of JADCFP010000124.1, forward strand.
AATCCACGTTTCCTCAGAGGGTTAACAAAGACCTTTGAGTCGCCATCCGAATGGCCACACCCCCCATACCCAAGGCGACCATCAAAAATTTTTGTGCAGTGCAAAAAATGCTTGCAATCGCCCCGGCGCCGCGCGTAGAAGATGCTCATGTTGCAGCGCAGCAAAACCACTCGGCCTTCCCGGCCGGCACACAAGGCCCGGGAAGCTGCGCCCCGGACAGGCAAGGAAAGGATTGAAATCATGGCACAAAGCAAGAGCCAGGCAGTGAGCAAGGTCGCGGAAGAAGCCGCGGCGCAGGCTCAAAAGGTGATGACCGATGGCGCGGCACAGGCCCGCGTCGCAATGGAGAAGAACATGGAACAGATGACCAAGGGTGCCGAAAGCATCTTCAAGGCGGCGGAAGAAGCCGCTGATTTCGGCCGCGGCAATGTGGAGGCCTTCACCAAGGCCGCCCAGACCTGGGCCTCGGGCTCTCAGGACCTCGCCCGCCAGTATATGGCGCTGGCGCAGGGCCTGACCGACCACGCCCTGGAAGGCGCCAAGGCGCTGGCCGGCGTCAAGAGCGTGAATGAAGCGGCTGAGCTGCAGGCGAAGTTCGCCAAGGCCGCGCTGGAGAAGGTGGTTGCCGAAGGCACCAAGCTTCAGGAAGCTTCCGTGAAGCTCGCCGAAAGCGCCTTTGCGCCGGTGAATGCGCGCTTCACCGTGGCGATGGAAAAGCTGGCGAAGCCGCTGGCGGCATAAATATCGGGCGGGGCATCGGCCCCGTTCTGGCTTGGCTGCCCCCACCCCCCCTCCTCCCAATCGGGGGGTAGCCGGCAAATGGCGTGATCCATATCAATGGGTCGCGCTATTTTTTTGCCTTGAATGGCCCGGCATCTTCGCAAAAGAATTGCGCCTTGAATGTAACCAGGGCTTCACCTTGGGCCATTCGCTCCATATCCTATAGGCAGCGCAGCGTGGTAGTCTGCGCCCGGAAAGACCGAACCGAGAGCATGAGCGATCAGGATAAGCGCCCGAATGACGGGCAAGGTGGTGGCGAAGGGCCGCAGACGGGCATCGTGGTCAAAGCGCGCCCGCGCACCAAGAAGCCCGCCATGTACAAAGTATTGATGCTGAACGATGATTACACGCCAATGGAATTCGTCGTTCACGTATTGGAGAGGTTTTTCCAGAAAAATCGTGAGGAGGCGACGCGCATCATGCTGCATGTGCATCGCCGGGGTGTCGGGGTTTGCGGGGTTTTCACCTATGAAATCGCGGAGACCAAGGTGACGCAGGTTATGGATCTGGCCCGCCAGAACCAACACCCGCTGCAATGCACCATCGAGAAGGATTGAGGATAAGGGGGTCGCAGAATCCCCGAGGGGCACCTAGATTAGTGTTTGAAATCGGCCATGGCGTCCTGCCTCGGCAGGCGCTCTGGCCCAGATGGAGCGTCGTTGATCATGTTGTCCCGTAACCTAGAACAGACGCTGCATCGCGCCCTGGCCTTGGCTGGTGAGCGCCGACATGAATACGCAACGCTGGAACATCTGCTGCTTGCCCTTGGTGATGATGCTGACGCAACGGGTGTGCTCCGCGCCTGCGGGGTGGATGTTGAAAAGCTCAAGCGTGACCTGACCGAGTTTCTGGACAAGGATCTGGCCGGCCTGGTGACGGAACGCGGTGGCGATCCGAAGCCGACCGCAGGCTTTCAACGCGTGGTGCAGCGCGCGGCCATCCATGTGCAATCTTCCGGCCGCGATGAAGTGACCGGCGCCAATGTGCTGGTGGCGTTGTTTTCCGAACGCGAATCGCATGCGGTTTATTTCCTGCAATTGCAGGATATGACGCGGCTGGATGCGGTGAATTTCATCAGCCATGGCATTGCCAAGGCGCCGGGCCGCTCGCAGCCCCGCGCGGCCAAGGGCGATGGCGGCGGCAATGAAGATCAGGGCCAGGAACGCGAAGAAAAGGGCCGCGGTGCGCCGCGTGGCCAGGATGCGCTCGCGAATTACTGCGTGAACCTGAACAAGAAGGCCGAACAGGGCAAGATTGATCCGCTGATTGGCCGTGATCAGGAAATCGAACGTACCATCCAAATCCTGTGCCGTCGCACCAAGAATAATCCGCTTTATGTGGGTGATCCTGGTGTCGGCAAAACCGCGATTGCCGAGGGCCTTGCCAAGCGCATCGTGGAAGGTGATGTGCCGGAAGTGCTGGCGAAATCCACCATCTATGCGCTGGATATGGGCAGCCTTTTGGCCGGCACGCGCTATCGCGGCGATTTCGAGGAACGGCTGAAGGCGGTGGTGTCCGAATTGGAAGCCCAGCCCGGTTCCGTGCTGTTCATTGATGAAATCCATACGGTGATCGGTGCGGGTGCTACCTCAGGCGGGGCGATGGATGCATCGAACCTGCTGAAGCCCGCGCTCGCGCAGGGCACCATTCGCTGCATCGGGTCCACGACCTATAAGGAATACCGCACGCATTTTGAGAAGGACCGCGCGCTCGTGCGGCGCTTCCAGAAGATTGATGTGAATGAGCCGACGCTGGAAGATGCGGTGAAGATCCTGCAGGGCCTCAAGACCAATTACGAAAAGCACCACAAGGTTCGCTACACGCCGGAAGCGATCCGCGCGGCGGTGGAGCTTTCCGCGAAATACATCCATGATCGCAAGCTGCCCGACAAGGCGATTGATGTGATTGATGAGGTCGGCGCATCGCGCATGCTGCTGCCTGAAAACAAGCGCCGCAAGACCGTGACGCTGAAGGATGTGGAAGACATTGTCGCCAAGATCGCGCGCATTCCGCCGAAATCGGTTTCCACTGATGATCGGGAAACGCTCAAGAATCTTGAACGCGATTTGAAGGCGATGGTCTTTGGCCAGGACAAGGCGATTGAAGCACTCGCCAGCGCCATCAAGCTGTCACGCGCCGGGCTGCGTGATCCGGAAAAGCCGATCGGGAATTATTTGTTCTCTGGCCCCACCGGTGTGGGCAAAACGGAAGTTGCCAAGCAATTGGCGAAGACGCTTGGCATTGAACTGATTCGCTTTGACATGTCCGAATATATGGAACGCCATAGCGTGTCGCGCCTGATTGGTGCGCCGCCTGGCTATGTCGGCTTCGATCAGGGCGGGCTTTTGACGGATGCGATTGATCAGCACCCGCATGCCGTTCTGCTGCTGGATGAAATCGAAAAGGCGCATCAGGATTTATACAATATCCTGTTGCAGGTGATGGATCACGGCAAGCTCACGGATCACAACGGCAAGAATGTGGATTTCCGCAATGTGATCCTGATCATGACCACCAATGCCGGCGCTTCCGATATGGCGAAACCTGCGATTGGTTTTGAACGCGCCGCCCGTGTGGGTGAGGATGAGGATGCGATCCGCCGCATGTTCACGCCTGAATTCCGCAACCGCCTGGATGCGGTGGTGGGTTTTGCGGGTTTGACGCCGGAGATTGTGGCGCAGGTCGTCGAAAAATTTGTCATGCAGCTGGAAGCGCAGCTTGCTGATCGGAATGTGACGATTGAGCTTTCCTCGGCCGCCAAGGAATGGCTGGCGGAACGCGGCTATGATCCGCTGTATGGTGCGCGGCCCTTGGCGCGCGTCATTCAGGAATATGTGAAAAAGCCGCTGGCGGAGGAATTGCTGTTCGGCAAACTCGCCAAGGGTGGATCGGTGAAGGTTGGTTTGCGTGACGGCGCGCTGACCTTCGATTGCCAGGAAGCCGCGCCCCCCGCGCTGCCCAAGCCCGAAGAGGATCGGGATGCGGAGCGTGAGCCGGAGAATGTGGAGTAGCGCCTGATTCGCGGAGGGTGAATGACCGGAGCGGTGAATCAGCCGCTCAAAGACGCATATGGCGTGATCCGTTGAAACGGGTCACCCCATTTATGGAGCAGCGCTTTGGCCGTCTGGTGAAGGCCACCAGCGGCCAAGGCTTGTATCCCATTACGGATGATGTGCGCGGCTGGGTTGCGCAGCAGGGAATTTCAAACGGTTTGCTGACGCTGTGGTGCCGCCATACCTCGGCTTCCTTGCTGGTGCAGGCCAATGCCGATCCGGAAGTGCTGGCAGACCTTGAAGCCTTTTTCGTGCGCCTGGTGCCGGAAGGGCGCGGGCTTTACCGGCATGAGGATGAGGCGCTGGACAATATGCCAGCGCATATCCGCGCGGCGCTGACGCAAATCAGCATCAGCATCCCCGTGCAGAACGCGGCGCCGATGCTTGGCGAGTTTCAAGAGATTTATCTGTTTGAACATCGTCGAGGCGCGCCGGAGCGCAGCCTCGATCTGCATCTTATGGGCGAAGCGTAATCACTCCGCCGCTTGCGCAGAAGCCTGCCCCTGCACGGTGAAGAAGCTCGCGGATTTGGGCTGTTGCGGCAATTCCACGCGGGTTTCCGTGATGCGCGCAAAGCGTGCCGGCTTGCCGCGAATGACCTTACCCTCATGCGTGCTGGGCATCGGGTTGCGCGCCAGCGGCACGGCATCGGCGGCGGTATAGACGCAAATATACAGCCCGCGCGGCTTGGTGCCGGCATTGGGTGCTGATCCATGCGCCAGCTTGGTATGCATCAGGCAAACCGAACCGGCCGGGCCATAGCAGGGGATGCTTTGCGCCAGCAGCGCCTTTTCATCCGCATCAGATACCGCGCCGGTGAAACGATCCCCATCAAACAGCGAGTACATCGGCCCCTTGTGGGAACCTGGCACAATGGTCAGCGCGCCATTGGTTTCATCCACATCATCCAGGAACAACAGCGCGGTGATGATGTCGTCATTGGTATGCGGCGTATAGGCGAAGTCCTGATGATACAGCACCTCAGTCTTCGCACCCATCAGCTTCAGATTGATCTTGCAGTGATGGAATTTCACATCGGGGCCGATCAGTTCGGCCACCATTTCCGTCATGTCGCTATCACGCATCGCTTCCAGATAGGCGGGCGAGATATCGGATGGGTTATTGATCCGCCGCAGCGCCGGCTTTTCGGCTGAATGTTCCTTGCCCATGTCGAAACGCGGGCGGCCATCCACGCAGGGCGGGCCGAAGGGTTTTGTGTGGGCGCGGCTTTCTTCCACCCAGCCCGCGATCTCGGCGCGCAGCCGCGCAAGCAGATCGGGCGAGACAGCATTCGGCACCACCAGGCAGCCATCGCGCCAGAAGGCATCCTTCTGTTCCTGCGTCAAAACACCCATGCTGCGTCTCCTCAATATCAAAACCCGGGGCGAATAAAGCCCAAAATACTGGCGCCGTCATCCCGCACCCCCGGAGGCCCCGCTTGACCCCAGGCGGCGGGGCGGAAAACACTGGCCGACAATCAAGACCATCAGGGAAATGCCATGACAGGAAAGCTCACCCGCCGCGCCGCCGGGGCGCTCGCAGTTGCAAGCCTTGCGGCGCCGCCGCGCACCGCCCGCGCGCAGCAGGGCCGCCCGATCCGGCTCGTGGTAGGCTTCGCCGCAGGCGGGCCGACGGATGTGATCGCGCGCGTGCTGGGGCAGGAAATGCAGGGGCTGCTTGGCCAGCCCGTGGTGGTGGAAAACCGCGCCGGCGCCAATTCGCTGATTGCGACCGAAGGCGTCATGCGCGACCCGCCGGATGGGCAAAGCCTGCTGGTGACAACGCTGGCGCATAGCGTGAATGCCATTTTGCTCCCCAATGCGCGCTATCGCCCGCTTGAGGATTTCACGCCGGTTTCGCTGATTGCGACCCTGCCGCTGATCGCGGTCACGGCCGCCAATTCACCCTATGCCAATATCGGCGCCGTGGTGGCGGCGGCCAAGGCGCGGCCTGGTTCGGTGACCTATGGCTCGGCCGGCAATGGCGGATCGGCGCATCTCTCAGCCGCGCTGCTCGCCGTAATGACGCAGACGGAAATGACCCATGTGCCCTTCCGCGGCAATGCGCCTGCGCTCGCCGAGGTAATGTCAGGCCGGCTTTCCTTCATGTTCTACCCTATGGTTGGGATCGCGGAGCATATCCAGCGCGGGCAATTGCGCGGCCTGGCCGTCAGCACCGCAGAACGCCACCCGGATTTCCCGGATGTGCCCACCATGGCGGAAGCCGGCTTTGCCGGGTTTGAACGCTACATCCAGGGGGTTGGCCTTGTGGCACCCGCCGATATGCCAGCGCCGGTATTGGAACGCCTGAGCAATGCGGTGCGCACCGCGCTCGCGAAGCCGGAGCTGAATGCAAGGCTCCGTTCGCTTGGCGCCGTGGTGGTGGGCTCAACGCCTGAGGAGTTTCGCGCCTTTTTGCTGGCCGATATGGAACGCTGGCGGAGCCTGATCCAGGCGGCGCGCATTACGGCTGAGGCGGGGTGACCATCAGGCGCGCGGGTTCCAGGCTGGCATACACATCGCCGCTATTGGCGCTGGCGGGCAGGGCCGTGATCCATGCTTGCATGGACACTGCATCGCAAGGAGCGGGCAGGGCGAAGCTCAGGCTTTCCCCAAGGCTTGCCTGGAAATGCCGATAGCCGAGTGCGGCCAGCAGACCCAGGCATTCGGCGGCCACATCGCGCTGGATGGTGGTGAATTCCAAGGAAAGCGCCCGGGGCGGGCGGGACAGGCCACGCAGCGCCTCGGCTTCAAAACCCTCGATGTCCAGCTTGATGAAATGCGGCATGCCATGGGTGGCGATCAGCGCATCAAGGGTGGTCACGGGCAGGGTTTCGGCTTGGTCCCATTCCTGCCCCTCCCACCCCGGCGCGCCGGCGGCGGCGGCGATGAAGGCTGTGCTGGCGGTGGCGACGGTTGGGTTGGCGGTATTGAGCCGAAGCTCTGCCGTGCCCGCCTGGGCGCCCACCAATTGCGATACCAAAGTCACCCCAGGGTCCCGCCGCAGCAATAGCCGCAGCACGCGGGCGAGGGCCGCTTGCGGTTCCACCGCCACCACGCGCGCGCCAAGGCGGCGGAAACACAGCATCCGGTCGCCCACATGCGCGCCGACATCAAAGGCCAGATCGTCAGGGCCAAGAAAGCGGCGATAAAAGCCATCCAAAGCCTCGGCACGGCCAGGCGCGTGATAGGTTCGCAAGCTCCGGCGGATGGCTGCTCGATTCACGAGAAAATCAGCGCCGCGCCGGCGGCGTATTCGGGCGGGACCATGATGCCCTCCGGCGCTTCCCGTGTTGGGATGCCGGCCAGGATGCGCCGGGCAGAAGCCCCGCCATCGCCAGTGCGCACCACCATCCCGGCCATGAAGGGGGAAGCCGGCGGCACCACGCCGGGCAGCACAGCGGCCAGCCCTTCAGGTGTCAGCACCCGTACACGGGTTTCAAGCGCCGGCGCTTTCGGCCCGGCAGCGCGCGCCGCCCCGGGCAGGCGGAGCAGAAAGCCCCCCGCCGGGTCCGGTTCAACCGGCAGGCCGGCAAGGCGCGAAAGCCGTGCGGCGGTCTCGGCCGGGTTTTCCGCGCTTAGAATGGCCGCTTCCAGGGTCTCGGCGCGATTGGCGTGATCCATCCAGCGATCCTGCCAGACCAATTCGGGGGTGAGATGCCGGATCAATTGCACCCGACCCTCGGGCGGGTCCGGGAAGGGCAGGCGGGCAAAGCGCGCAATCGGACCGCCCGCTTCTACAGGTCGTTCCAGAAAGGCAACGCCTGGAATATCAAGCCCCGCCGCGCGCAGGCGGTTCAGGTTTGCATCCTCATCTAGCATGGCGAGTGCCAGGATATGCACCCCCGCATAGCGCGCCAGAAAGGCATTCAGGTTATTGTCAAACAGCGCCGGGTCCAGAATGGCAATCAATTCGATATAGCCGTGCTTGAGGAACGCGCAGCGATTGCCAGAGCCGTATTTTTCCACCGGCAGATCAGGCCGCCGCCGCCCGCTTTGCTGCGCGATGGGCGACAGCGTGAAGCCGAGCCTTTCATAGGCCGCGCACATCGGCGCCAGATCGCGTGCGGCGACGCCGAGATGGTCAAGGGCAAGGGCGGTATTCATGCGGGATTCTCATAACGATCAAGCAACCACTCAGCGGGCTCAGCCGCTGCTTCATCATACCAGCGTGCGACCAAAGGATGCGCGCGCACGGCGGCCATGTAGTGCTGCGTGGTTGCGGAAAGCTCTGGCTGCCAGGTGATGAAACGCGCCACCACCGGCGCATACATGGCATCCACCGCGCCAAAGTCTGCGCCCATCAGAAACGGGCCGCCATGGGCTGCGATGGCTTCCGCCCAAATCGCTTCCACCCGTGCGATATCGGCAAGCGATTCCGGCGTGCGGCCGCGGCCGGGAAAGCTGCGGCCCAAATTCATCGGCATGGCGATGCGCAGATTGCGAAACCCGGCATGCATCTCGGCCGCGATGGACCGCGCATGGGCGCGTGCGGCGCGTTCTGCCGGCCAAAGCTTGGGTGTGATTTCGGCGCAATATTCGCAGATGGCCAGGCTTTCCCAGATCCGCGCGCCGCGATGTTCCAGATAAGGCACCAGACCGGCGGGAGTTGCGGTTTTGAGTGCCGAGGTGCCGCCCCCGCCAGCGAGGGGGATCATCACCTCCTCCACATCAAGGTCGGCCAGATGCACGGCAAGCCAGCCACGCATGGACCAGGAAGAATAACGCTTGGTGCCGATGACAAGCCGGCCTTCGGGCATGGGGGGATCCTCCTGCAACAAACCACGGGATTATGCCCTGAGCGGCGGTGAAGGGAAACTCAGCGCCTACGCCACCCCTTTTCCGCCCGCGCCAATGCCTCAGCACGCAGTGAAACCCGCCGATTGCTGTGAAAGAACCGCACACGAAGATGGGGGATTTGGTGCTCACGAATGATTTTTCGGCGGGGGCTCTCAATAAGGCGTGATTGCTGAGCGGAAGGCGATGATCGACTGTGAGCACGCCCTGCCTCTGGCGCAACAGGCCAAGGCGCTCAGCTTTAGCCGTAGGACGCTCTTCGACGTCTCTCGCCCGGTTTCGCCGGCCGGTCTGGCATTGTTGCGCCAGTGTCCGTTGTCAAATCAGCTAACGACGGACATGCACTGTTTTTTCTCACATTGCTATGAAGGAACGTTTTTGAATATAACTGGGCGAGGAAAATGATGGGGAGTACGTGTTAAATGAGAAAAGCTTTTGGTCACTTGGCTACAAAATCCAATGCGATTTTGATGATGATTTTACTGTGCCTGGGGCTGCTTGCACCGGTGGCCATGGGGCAGACCCAGCCTATCGCTCTACCCAATACTGTTGAGCAATGCATGGCGTGTCATGATCCCATGGGGAAGCCTGAAGATACCAATTTTCCGATTATCGGCGGCCAATATGCCGAATACCTGGCGAATGCGCTGCGCGCCTATCAAAATGGACTTTGAACTGGGGCAAGTGCTGAGATCATGAGCAACTTCCTCCAGGGGCTTAACCTTGATGAAGAATCAATCAAAGAGCTTGCGAATTTCTTCTCTTCCTTGAGGCCACGTCGATGAAAAGACGCCTTTGCCGTTTTCTTGCGGTTCTTGTCCTCCTTCTTCCTTTAGCTGCGCGCTCTGAGATTATTGCTCTCGATTCGGCTGAGGGAGCGGCGCGTTTTCAGCGCCTCGCCGATACTCGCAGCGCGCTCAGCCTGCTGTCGCACCTTGAAACTGAGATTTACCTCACCTTCTGCGGACCAGCTTCCTTGGCAACGGCACTCAACTCCCTTGGGGTTCGCGACCCTTCACCGGCCGCTTTTTTCCCCGTATCGGCGCCTCACCCAAGATTCGCTCTTCACTGAGCAGAATTTGCGGATCAAGCCTTTTGCCGCGGTTCAGTCCAGCGGGCTGACGCTTGAGCAACTTGGAGCTTTCGCAGGCAATCTTGGTGTTGAGACACAATCCCTGCACGCGGAAGACCTGGAAATCCTGGGATTGCGCGAAAAGTTATTGATGGCGTTGCGAGAGCCGAATACGCGTATACTCGTAAACTACTCACGCATTCCCTTGGACCAAGAAGGAGACGGGCATATCTCTCCGCTGGCAGCCTATGATGAGGCCAGTGATAGCGTCCTTGTCCTTGATGTCGTGCGCTACAAGTATTCTCCTGTCTGGATACCCATCGATAGTCTTTTTGCGGCCATGCAGCGGGTTGACCCGGACGCAGGCAGATCGCGCGGGTTACTGTTTCTCAAGCTGAGAGGACAGCCATGAGCGACAATCTCCGGCAGAAGGGGCCGGCCGATCCTTCAGATGAAGCGGTTGATGACTTCACGGCAATGGCACGCTTGCTTTATGGCAGCAGCGCGCTGCCTGACTTCGTCGAGGAATTGCCGGATTTTGTCATTGAAGCGGCAAGACTCCTGTTGATCCAGGAATTCGGTAGTGGCAGCGACACGGAGGCTGTCCTGGCCGCTCTGGAGGCCTTTGAGGCGGGGCCATGGGGCCGAAAATACCCGGCCATCGCGCAAACCTGGCGCCGACATTGGGACCAGGTGATACCGTTCTTTGCGTTCAGCCCGCCGATACGCCGGATCATTTACACAACGCATGCGATCGAGGCCTTGAATTCGAAGCTCCGACGGGCGGTGCGCACGCGTGGCTATTTCCCGGGTGACGACGCGGCGATGAAGCTCCTATACCTTGTTCTCGATCGGGCGGTCGAAGCATGGAAGCGACCGCCGCGCGAGTGGTGCGAGGCCAAGACCCAGTTCGCCATCCTGTTCGGCGATAGGTTCGTGGTCTGATGGTCGAAACAGACCCTGCGCACAAGATTATGGATAGGGCCGATCAGGCGCGTTCGATCAACTCAATCTTGTAGCCATCCGGGTCTTCGATGAAGGCAATCACGGTGGTGCCGAATTTCACCGGCCCCGGTTCGCGCGTGATCTTCACACCGGCAGCGCGGAGCGTGTCGCAGGTCGCGGTCACATTCGGCACGCCAACGGCCAAATGCCCAAAAGCTGTGCCGAGTTCGTATTTCTCGACGCCGTAATTATAGGTGAGCTCAATCACGCCTGCGCCGGTTTCCTCCCCGGCGTAGCCCACAAAGACCAGCGTATATTTGCCATCCGGCACATCGCGCCGGCGCAATTCCTTCATGCCGAGAAGACGCGTGTAGAAATCAACGCTGAGGTCCAGATTGCCGACGCGCAGCATGGTATGCAGAAAACGACCTTGGCTCATGCGGGATCTCCTTGACTGTATTCGGCGGGGTTGAAGGCAAGCAGGAAGATGCCCGCTGCCTCGGCCGACGCGATAGTGTTAGCGCGTTCCAATAGAATGGTGCCGCCGGCCTGAAAGGCCAAGCCGCGCAGACCAGCTACGCGGGCGCTTTCAACGGTGCGCGGGCCGATGGACGGCAGATCAACCAGGGTGGATTGGGCGGGCTTGGGTGCTTTTACCAGAATGGGCGCGGGGCCTTCGCGCTGCAGCGCGCCGGCGCGCAGGATCAGCGCATCCGTGCCTTCAATGGCCTCGACGCCCAATATCAGCCCCTGCTGCACCACCACCGCCTGGCCCACATCCACCGCGCCAATCGCGTGGCAAACGGCAAGCCCGCGTGCGATGTCGGCGCACGCCACATCATCCGGCATCGTGCCGGCCAGCAAGGCAGCATCCGGTAGCAAACCCGCGAGCAAGGCCTGCGCGCCCACTACCTCAAAACCTTCTTCGGCCAGCACCTTCATCACCGCGCGCAAAATGGAATCATCGCCATTGAAAGCGGCACGCCCAATCCGCCCGAGCAATTTCATCGAAGCTGCATCCGGCCGGAGTGACAGCAGCGAAGGCCGTGCCACACTCCCCGCCAGCACCACTTCCTTGACGCCATGCTGCTTCAGCCAGGACAGCATTTGCGCGGCCAAGCCCCAGCGGAGTGTCACATGGGATAGCCCGGCATAGGCCGCCGGATCGCCATGGCCTTCCAGCACCACGATATGCACGGGCCGCCCCAGGGCAGCGGCCGCCTGCACCACCCGAAGCGGCAGCGAACCGCCGCCCGCAATCACGCCAAGGGGGGGTGACATGGGCTCCGCCTCAGCGCGGGACTGCGGGAGGGTAGCGGAAGATCATTCCGACTCATCATCCATATCATCGCCCCCACGCCCTGCCTTGCAAAGGCCCCTGCGCGACGTATTGCGGATGAAATGCAGCACTTCGCCCACATTCTTGTCATCCGCATAGCGGCGTTCGGCTTCTTCCACTCGGTCATTGAAAACGCCCGGTTCGCGGAAGATAAGCTTGAAGGCCGCGCGCAGCGCATGGATTTCCGGGCGCGAAAAACCGCGCCGCTTGAGCCCGATAAGGTTCAAGCCAATCAGCCGCGCACGATTGCCCATGGCGGAGCCGTAAGGGATCACATCGGCCTCAATCCCGCTCATGCCGCCAATCACAGCTTGGCGGCCAATGCGCACGAATTGATGAATGGCCGTGCCACCGCCAACAAATACCGTATCGGCGATTTCGACATGCCCGCCCAGCATGACGTTATTGGCGAGGATGACGCGATCAGCCAAATGGCAATCATGCGCCACATGCGCGACCGCCATGATCAGGCAATCCGCACCAACCCGCGTGACGCCATCACCACCGACGCTGCCGCGATGAATGGTGGCGTGTTCGCGGATTTGCGTGCGCGCGCCGATGTCGCAGCGTGTGGGTTCGTTCTTGTATTTCAGATCCTGCGGCGCCATGCCGATGGTCGCGAAGGGAAATACCTTCACACCCGCCCCAAGGCGCGTATGGCCATCGACCATCACATGCGCAATCAGCTCAACGCCATCTTCCAGCACCACATCGGGGCCGATGACGCAACCGGGACCAATCTTGCAACCAGCGCCAATCTGTGCCTTGGGCGAAACTGCGGCGGTCGCGTGAATTTCGCTCATGCTCAGCGGTCCAGGATCATGGCGGCATAGGTCGCTTCGGCCACCACCTTGCCATCCACCTTGGCCTCGGCGGAGAATTTCCAGATATTGCCGCGCTGGCGTTCCTTTTTGACATGCACGCGCATCTGATCGCCAGGCACCACGGGCTTGCGGAATTTCGCGTTATCCACGGTCATGAAATAGACAAGCTTGCCCGCCCAGGATGGCCCCAGCGTTTCCACCACCAAAACAGCCGCTGTTTGCGCCATACATTCAATGATCAGCACGCCGGGCATCACCGGCATGGTCGGGAAATGGCCCTGGAAGAAATTCTCATTGATCGTGACGTTCTTGATGCCGATGCAGCTTTCATTCTTCACCAAATCAACCACCCGATCCACCAGCAGGAAGGGGTAGCGATGCGGGATTGCATGCATGATCTTGGCGATATCAAGAATGCCGATCTCGGCGGGGGTAGAGTTTTCCTCAGACATGATTGTCACCCTGTCTTTTCATTTGTCTTGCTGGAAGCCAAGCGCCTGAGACGTGCGAAGGCGCGCATTGTCTCCTTGGCGGGCCAAGCCGGGCTGCCCAGTACGTCAATGCCGGGCGGCACATCATTTGAAACCCCGGCTTGCGCGCCAACACGCGCCTTCGCGCCGATGGAAACATGCCCTGCAATGCCAGCCTGCCCTGCCAGCACAGCGTAATCGCCGATGCTGGATGAACCGGCGATACCCGCCTGAGCCACAATCACCGCGCCGCGCCCAATGGTCACGTTATGGCCAATCTGCACAAGGTTATCTATGCGCGCCCCGGCGCCGATCACCGTATCGCCGCCCGCACCGCGATCAATGCAGGTGCCTGCGCCGATCTCAGCGCCATCGCCAATGATCACCCGGCCAAGCTGCGGCATGGTGACATGCTGGCCTTGCGGCGTGGTGATGAACCCAAAGCCTTCATTGCCAATGCGCGCACCGGGATGCAGCACAACATGATCTCCAGCCAGGCAATAGGCCATGCTGGCATGGGCATGGATGCGCCCATGCGGACCAAGTTTGCAGCCATCACCGACGGAGCAGTGATGGTCCAGAATGGAATGCGCGCCGATTTCAGCGCCCGCCCCAACATAGACAAAGGCCCCAATTTCGCAGCCCGCGCCGATGACCGCATCGGGGGCGATCACCGCGCTTGGATGAATACCGGGTTTGGGCGGTACGGGAGGATGAAAACGCCGCGCGATTTTGATGAATTCGGCCTGCGGCGACGCCACGACCAAAGCTACTGAACCCGCCGGCACGTGTTCGGCGAAGGCTTCCTCAACCACCACTGCGCCAGCCTTGGTGGCCTTCAGCGCGGGCAGGTTCTTCCGCCCTTCCATGAAAGCCACATCATCCGGCCCCGCCAGGCCAAGCGGCGCAACCCCGCCGAAGCACCGCGCATCATCGCCTGCCGCCGCGAGCCCAATGGTGGAGCGGAGTATGCCGAGCGTCAGCACCCCGGCAGAGGCGTAAAAGCGGCTATCAGCACCCAAGGCGATCAGTTCCGCCTTGGTGCTGCAGGCGCCGGGGCCGGCGTTGTCGCTGGGCGCGGCGGCGGTGCCGCAGATGGATCCGGCGGCAGATTGACATTGGTGATCATGCGATTGAGCTGCACGGCCACCTCTTCCGTCATATCAAAGGGCGGTTCATTGAAGATCACCAACGGTCTTGGCAGCACCATGTTGATGTTGCGGCTGGCTGCTACCTGACGAATGACAATGGCCAGCGCCTGTTCAATCTCACGCAAGGCCTGCTGCGCCAATTGTTCCAGATCGCGCGCGCGGTCGCGGAAGATGCGCTGGCCATCGGTGATCTGGTCCTGCAGAGCGCGTTCACGGTTGCGCAATTGCTCGGGCGACATGCCGCCACGTTCATTGCCAAGGCGCTGCTGTTCATCGCGCCAGCGCTGCTGTTCGTTTTGCACATCATCATTCAACTTGGTGCGACGGCGTTCAATTTCCTGGCGTACCTGGTTGAAGGCGGTGGAAACGCGCTGGATTTCCGGCACATCCACAACGCCGATCACGGCGGCGGGCGGCGGCGTACCGGGCGGCAGAGGTGTAATGGCGGCAGGTTGCTGCGCCGGGCGTTGGGCTTGAGCAGGCTGCGCGGGTTGGGCCGGGCGCTGGCCCTGCGGCTGCGCTTGCCCCTGGCCCTGAGGTTGCCCGGGCACAAACCAGCCAGGTTGGTTCTGCGCCGCTGCCACCATGGGAAAGGCAAGCAAAGCGGCAAGGACAAGGCGAATCATGGGGCAATCATCCCGTGTTAGAAGCGTGTACCAAAGCCAAGGCGGAAAAGCTGTGTCTTATCATAGTCTTTCTTCACAACCGCCCGACCGAAATCGATATTGATCAGACCGATCGGGCTTCGCCAGGAAAAGCCAACGCCAACGCTGACGCGTGGGTCGCCATCATCCACCGGCTTGGCGCCCGGATATTTCGTTTGATCGAAATAGCTGTCCGGAATGCCGGAGAGTGAGCCCACATCCACAAAGGTGCGTCCCAGAAGGCCAAGTTCACTTGGCAGAGGCAACGGGAAGCGCATTTCGGCTGAAGTCGTCCAAAGCACCTGACCGCCCAGCGAATCCCCTGTTGAGGTGTCTTGCGGACCTGCACCGCCCAGGCGGAAGCCGCGCAGGTTTTCACCCCCCAGGAAGAAGCGGTCAACGATGCGATCATCCTTATCGCCAAGCGGGCTCAGGATACCGCCGCCAGCTGCGAGTACCAGCACGAAATCCGGATCATTCAACCAGCGTTCGAAGGGGATATAATACTGCCCATCGGCCCTTGTGCGAAAATACTCGACATCACCGCCAAGCCCTGCGTAATCGCCGCCGACGCGGACCACGTAGCCTGAACGCGGTTCGATCCGACTATCGCGCATGTCGTAGGTGACGGTTGTGGATACTTGCGACAGCAGCGTACGCCCTTCCTGTTCCTTGATGAAGCGAGATGCGAATTGATTGACGTCGTAAATTTCACGATCAATCAACGCATAGGACCAGTTCTGCCGCAGCCGATCATTGATTTCATACCCCGTCCGCAGTGCAAAGCCCGCGCGCCTTTCGCGATAACCAGTCACGAAGCGCAAATCGCGATTGATCAGGAAGGCATCCGCCCCGGCGGCCAGATTGCGATCCAGGAATTGCGGATCCGTGACCGAAAGATCCAACTGGCTGCGCTTCTGCGCGAGCACACCGCCGACACGTGCGTCCAACCCCATGCCGAGCAGATTGCGTTCACGCACACCAACATCCAACAAAAGCCCCGCATCAGTCGCGTAACCGCCACCCAGCGTGAATTCACCCGTGGCGCGTTCCACGACCGAGGTCATCAGATTTACCCGCTCGGGCCCTGAACCTGGCTGATTGGTGATCTGCACATCAGAGAAGTAACCGAGTGCACGGATGCGATCACGCGAACGCCTGATTTGCCGCGCATTCAACGGATCGCCCTCGGCAAGGCGGAACTCACGCCGGATAACGCGGTCTTGGGTGCGCGTATTGCCGGAAATCTCGATGCGCTCAACAAAGGCGCGCGCTCCTTCGCGCACGATGAAGCCAAGATCAATGGTGGCGGTTTCGGGGTTACGCGTGACACGCGCCTGCACTTCAATGAAGCTTTCGCCGCGCGCCTGCAGCGCATCGGCCAGCGCGGTGCTGGCGCGTTCCACCGCATCGCCATCATACCAATCGCCATCCGCGATTTCGATTTCTCCGCGCAAACCCGCCATGCTGAGCCGCGGGATTTCATTGACGATCTCAACCTTGCCCACGCGGTAGCGCTTGCCCTCCTCAATCGTGAAGGTCACGAAAAAGGCGCTGCGGTCGGGGGTCAATTCACCGGCGGAACCGGTGATCTGCACATCGGCAAAACCTTGGCGCAAATAAAAGCGACGCAGCAATTCACGGTCATAGGTCAGGCGTTCGGGATCATAAATATCGCTGGAAGACAGCAGGCGGAACCACGCCTGTTCCTGGGAGGAAACCACATCCCTCAGCCGCGCTTCGGAAAAGGCGTTATTGCCAACAAAATTAACACGCGCGATCAGCGCCGGATCACCTTCGACGATCTCGAACACCAGATCCACACGGTTCTGGTCAAGCTCCACGATCTTGGGTTCGACCGTTGCTCGAAACCGCCCGCGCCGCGCATAAAGTTCCAGAATGCGTTGCCGATCCGTCTGGACCGCTGCGGGGGTAAAAACGCTGCGCGGTTGGGTTAGGACAACACCGCGCAGGATTTCACTGGAAATACGCCGATTGCCTTCAAAGGCCACGCGATTGACCAGCGGGTTTTCCACCACATCCACGACCACACGCGCGCCTTCGGTGCGGATTGTCACATCACGGAAAAGGCCAGTCGCAAAAAGTGCGCGCAAGCTGCGGTCAATGCGGTCCTGTTCCGCCGCGTCGCCAACTTGCACCAGCATGTAGCTGCGTACTGTATCCGGATCGATACGCTGGGTGCCGCGCACATCCACGGCAGTAATGCGCCCGCCGCCACGGCCGGCTTCCTGCGCGGCGGCAGGCATGGCCAGTGTCAAAAAAACAAACAAGGCGAAAAGAGCACGTAGCTGCTTCACGGATTCGGCATCTCTCTCAAGCTGACGCCCCTACCTAGCCGAGGCGCGCCCCCCTCGCCACCCCCAAACCGTCAGCCCAGCAACCCGCTTACCCAACGCACCACGCCAAGCTGTGCCAGGTCATTCCACGTGGCGAAAATCATGAGCCCGATCAGCAGGGCAAAACCGGCCCGGAAGCCATATTCCCGCGCCTTCAGCGGCAAGGGGCGGCCCCGGATCGCCTCGGCGGCATAGAACAGCAAATGCCCACCATCCAGCACCGGGATGGGGAACAGGTTGATCAGCGCCAGATTGACCGACAGCAGGGCAGTGAAGGTGATGAAGGCCGAAAGCCCCATATTCGCAACCTGCCCCGACATTTGCGCAATGCGGAGCGGCCCGCCCAAATCCTCCGCCCCGCGACTGCCGGAGATCATCTGCCAGACACCTACCAGCGTCTGGCCCGTAATGTCCAAGGTATGGGTCACGCCCGCCCAGGCAGCGCTGAAGGGGTCGAGCCTTTCGAACACTGGCGGCCCGGCGGTAATGCCCAGCATGCCAAGCCCATCAGAAGGCCGGGGCAGGGGGGTCGCCATGAGCTTGACCTGGGAATCGCCCCGCGCCACCAGGATTTCTATGGCTTGGCCGGCGCGCGCCTGGACATAGCGCTGCAGCGCTTCAAACCGTTCAACCTTCTGCCCATCCATGGCGATGATCTGATCGCCCGGCGCCAGGCCGGCGCGCGCGGCCGCCGAGGCTTCAACCACATTGCCCACGCTCGGCACCGGCGAAGGCCGCCCCACCACGACGAACAGGGCCGCAAACAACAGCACCGCAAGCGCGAAATTGAAGAAGGGCCCCGCAGCCACCACCAGGGCGCGGTCGCCCACGGGCTTTTCATGGAAGGTCTCACCGGGGCGGAAGCCAGCGGCCTGTTCCGGCGCAGCTTCGCCCAAATCCTCCATGCCATGCATTTTCACATAGCCGCCAAGGGGCAACCAGCCGATCCGCCATTCGCAGCCGCGTTTATCCACCCAGGTATAGATCGCGCGGCCAAAGCCCACGGAAAAGCGTTCCACATGCACGCCGCGCCAGCGCGCCGCCAGGTAATGGCCAAGCTCATGGATGAAAATCAGCACCCCCAGCACCACGACAAAGGCGGCGATGCTGCGGAAGGGTTCAGGCAGAAATTCCAAGAGAAAGGCTCCTTAAGCGGGCGCGATCAAACAAGGGCGGCACGTTTGGCGGCAATCAGCCCCGCTTCGGACCGCGCCGCCGCATCATGCGCCATAATGGCCGGCAGATCCGCGGCCTCTGGCGCGCCAAGGCGTGAGAGCGTTTCATCCACCACTGCCGCGATATCGAGAAAGCGGAGCCGTTTTTCAAGGAAGAGCCCGACCGCGATCTCGTTCGCTGCATTCAAAATGGTGGGCGCGCCGCCGCCGGCGCAAAGCGCTTCGCGCGAAAGCCTCAGGGCCGGGAAGCGCACCGGGTCAGGCGCGAAGAACTCCAACTTACCGAGCGCAATCAGATCAAGCGGCGGCACGGAAGCCGCCATGCGTGCCGGCCAGGCGAGGGCATGGGCAATCGGTGTGCGCATATCGGGCGTGCCAAGCTGCGCCAGCACGGACCCATCCGTATATTGCACCAGCCCATGCACGGTGGATTGCGGGTGGACCAAAACCTCAATCCGCGCTTCCGGCACCGGGAAAAGCCGCGCCGCTTCGATCAATTCCAGCCCCTTGTTGAACATGGTGGCGGAATCAACACTGATCTTGGCGCCCATGGACCAGACCGGGTGGCGCACCGCGACCTCCGGGGTCACGGCGGCCATCTCGGCCAGCGTCATGGTCCGGCACGGCCCGCCCGAGGCGGTCAGGATGATCTTCGCAATGGCCGAAGGATCCCGCATATCCAGCGCCTGGAAAATGGCATTGTGTTCGCTATCCACCGGCAGAATGGTAGCGCCGCCGGCGCGGGCTGCGGCCAAAACGGGCTCGCCCGCGCAGACCAAGCTTTCCTTATTGGCAATCGCCATAATGCCGCCCCGCGCCAGCGCCGCCAAGGTGGCAGGCAAGCCGGCGGCGCCGACAATGGCGGCCATGGTCCAATCGGAAGGCAGCCCAGCCGCTGCTACCACCGCTTCCGGTCCTGCGGAGACCTCGGTTGCCGTCCCGGCCAGGGCTTCCTTCAACGCGTGGTATTGCGCGGCATCCGCCAGCACCGCATGGCGCGCCTTGAGCCGCCGCGCCTGCGCCGCCAAGCCCTGCCAATCCCGCCCTGCCACCAGGGCAACCACATCAAACGTATCCTCAGCGGCCGCTTCCAGCAGGGAGGCCGTGCTTTTGCCGACCGAACCCGTGCTGCCCAACACCGTGACGCGGCGTGGCCCCAATTCCTGGTTCAATGCCACAGCGGCATGCCCCGCCCGGCCAGCAAGGCAAGCGCGGTTGCCATGGGCGCTGCCGCCATCACGCCGTCCAGCCGATCAAACACGCCACCATGGCCGGGGATCAGCGATGAGCTATCCTTCACCCCGAAGCGGCGCTTGATGGCGCTTTCCAAAAGATCACCTGCCTGAGACATCACCCCCAGCATGGCCGCGATTGCCGCCGCGCGTGAAGCCCCCCCTGGTGCGAGCAGCGCCGCCGCTCCGGTGCCAATCAGCGTTGCGGCCAGCAAGCCCCCCGCAGCCCCCGACCATGTCTTGCCCGGTGAGATGGCCGGCGCCAGCTTCGGCCCGCCCATGGCGCGCCCGGCGATATAGGCCCCGGTATCCGATGCCCAAACGATCAGGACCATGAACAGGGTATTGAGCAGCCCGGCGTGATCCTCACCGCGCAGCAGCACCAGCGAAAACCCTGCAAGGCCAATGTAGAAAAGCCCTGCCGCCGGCCAGATATCGCCCCCGCGTTGCAACAAAAACAGGATCAGCGTCCCTGCCGCCAAAAGCCCAAGTGCGGCCAGCGGCGGCCCGAAGGCAGCCAACAGCATCACGCAAAGGCTGACGGCGGGCATCAGCACCCAGGGCCAGCGCCAGATGGAAAGTCCGCAAAACCGCGCCCATTCCCAGGTGAGCAGCACAACAGCGGCACCGACCAGCACATCCCAGACCACCCCGCCGGACCAGATGCCAAATACAGCAATCGGGATCAGCACCGCCGCCGATGCACCCCGGAGGCCCAGATCGCGCCAGGGGCGCAGGGCGGTCACTTCCGGCTTGGATGTTCTGGCTTCCGTCACGTTAGGTGCGGAGCCCATAGCGGCGTTCGCGCCGATGATATTCCGCCACCGCGCCTTGCAAATCCTCAGCGGCGAAATTTGGCCATAGCACATCGAGAAAAACGAATTCGGCATAAGCCGCCTGCCAAAGCAGGAAATTCGACAGCCGCTGTTCGCCCGAGGTGCGGATGATCAAATCCGGATCGGGCATGCCTGCCGTTTGCAGGAAGCTACCAAATTGCGCCTCGGTCAGGCTTTCGGGATCGAGCGTGCCCGCCCGCGCCGCCCGCGCCACGGCCTTGGTTGCGGCCAGAATCTCATCCCGAGCGCCATAGGACAGCGCCATCACGAGATTGAGCCTTGTGCCGCCCGCTGTCGCCTTTTCCGCATCCGCCACCATGGCAGACAAATCAGCGCCAAAGCGGCTGTGATCGCCAATCACATGCAGCTTCACGCCATCGCGCACCAACCCCGCCACTTCATTCCTCAGATAAAGCCGGAGCAAGCCCGATAGGGCCGAGACTTCTTCCATCGGCCGACGCCAATTCTCACTGGAAAAGGCGAAAAGTGTCAGCCAGCCAATGCCGGCATCAGCCGCTGCCTGCACCGCGCGCCGCGCCGCTTCTGCGCCGGCGCGATGGCCGAGCGCGATCGGCACGCCACGCGCTTCGGCCCAGCGGCGATTGCCATCCATGATGATCGCCACATGGGCGGGCGGGGCTTGAGGCGCACCCGTGGCGGGACGGGGATCGCTGGCCGCGCTCATGCGCTGCATGCCTTCGCGCGATCTGGCCCCATCCGGTTGCGCAAGCGCTCTCTCCGTCCCTGATACCACCAACGGCTGTCAGACCGTCCGGATATCCTTGTCCTTTTCGACCAAGGCCGCGTCAATCTGCTTGACGAATTGGTCGGTCAGCTTCTGCACTTCTTCTTCGGCACGCTTCACTTCATCTTCGCCGAGTTCGGATTTCTTGCCCGCCGCCTTGATCTGTTCCATGCCATCGCGCCTGACGCCACGCACGGCAACGCGCGCCTGTTCGGCATAGCGCGCCGCGGCCTTGGCCAATTCATTGCGGCGTTCGGTGGTAAGCGGCGGCAGCGGCACACGGATCACCTGGCCTTCCGCCTGCGGATTGAGCCCGAGATTGGCTTCCCGAATGGCGCTTTCGACTGCCTTGGTCAGCGCCTTGTCCCAGACCTGCACCGCGAGTAGCCCCGGCCCCGCCACCGAGATATTGGCCACCTGATTGAGCGGCGTGACACTGCCATAGGCTTCGACGCGCACTGGTTCCAGCAGCGCGGGGCTGGCGCGGCCCGTACGCAGGCCAGAAAATTCCTTCTTCAAGGTCTCCATCGCGCCTTCCATCCGGCGCGTCAGATCCTGTTTCAGGGCTTTTACGTCAGTCGGCATGATGCCCTTCCCCCGGTTTTATGGCGCCTGTTCCACCACGGTGGTGAATTTGCCTTCGCCCTTCATGACGGCGGTGAAGGCGCCTGGTTCATGGATATTGAAGACGATGATGGGCAGCTTGTTTTCACGCGCCAGGCTGATCGCCGCCGCATCCATCACGGCCAAGTCACGTGCCAGCATATCGAGATAGGTGAGGGTCGTGTAGCGTTCCGCATTGGGCTTCTTCCGCGGATCGGCGGAATAGACGCCATCCACCTGCGTGCCCTTGAACAGCGCATCGCAGGCCATCTCGGCCGCACGCAAGGCCGCCGCGGTATCGGTGGTGAAAAACGGATTGCCGGTGCCGGCGGCGAAAATCACCACGCGGCCCTTTTCCATGTGTCGTTCCGCACGGCGACGGATGAAGGGCTCACAAAGGCTCGCCATCGGAATCGCGCTTTGCACCCGCGTCTGAACGCCAATCTTCTCAAGCGCGTTTTGCATAGCGAGCGCATTCATCACAGTCGCCAGCATGCCGATGCTATCCGCCTGGGCGCGATCCATCCCCGAAGCCGCGCCGGAAATGCCGCGGAATATATTGCCCCCGCCGATCACGAGGCAGACCTGCACCCCCAGATCCACAACACCCCGCACATCTTCGGCGATGCGCCGGCAGGTAGCATTATCAAGGCCGTAATCCCGATCCCCCATCAGGGCCTCACCGGAGACCTTGAGCATGACGCGCTTATAGGCCGGGTTCTGGCTCATGGGGGCTTTGTCTCGACTCGGGTTCGGGTTGTGGGCGCCACCATAAAGTCATGCCCGCGAAGGCGGCAATAAGGCAGACCCGAAGTGCATAGAGCATTTTCGCGCGCGGCGGAACCGTCCGGAGAGTATGGCATTGCGCATAACGGCAATGCTTTGGCGGCGCCCTATTCCCCGCGCTGCGCTTCCTTCAGCGCCCGGCGCAGCTTGGCGATGCCGCTGCGCGTCTGTCCTTCTGCGCAAAGCTGCCGCCCCTCATCGGCCAGAACGCGCAAATGGACTGGCGCCTCGTTCTCCAGCACCGCAAAGCGGCCCGAAAGCTCAGCGCAATATTGGGGCGAATCGGAAATCAGCCGTGGCGTTGCCTGCTGTGCAAAGGCAGTGGTGGGCAGAAAGACCAGAAGGGCGAGGACCCAAGGCATGCCCGTTCCATAAGCAGTCCCGCCCTGCCGGGCGATGTCGGGCGAATGAAGCCCGCGTCATGCGCGGGAATTGAGTATCAGTCGCGCTTCCAGCCCCGGCCTGGCGGCGCCGGGCTGGGCATCCCCCAGGCGCAATTCCCCGCCATGCAGCACGGCAACGGCCTTCACCAGCGAAAGCCCAAGCCCGGAGCCCGGCAAGGCGCGGGATGGATCAGCACGGAAGAATCGCTGGCCCGCCCGCGCGCGATCCTCGGCTGCCAAACCTGGGCCTTCATCGCGCACAATGATCTCACGCTTGCCACGCGCGGGGGCGCTGGCACTGAGGCGGATCGTGCCGCCTTCGGGCGTGAATTTCACCGCATTGTCCAGAAGATTGGCGATGGCCTGCAAGACCATGTCGCGGTCGCCAATCATTTCCAGCCTTTCCGGCCAGGATGTTTCCAAATGTTGGCCGCGTTCTTCGGCAAGCGCGCCATAGACCTCAGCCGCATCGGACAGCACCGCCGTCAGATTGAAATGCGCGAAGGCCGCGCGCCGCGCGCCGGCCTCGGCCTCCGCAATGCGCAGCAGCGCCTGAAAAACACGGCTGATGCCATCCAGATCGGCCACAGTGGTTTCCATCGCGGTACGCAGGCTGTCCTCATCGGGGGCGGTCAGCAGCGCGTTTTCAAGCCGCATGCGCGCGCGCGCGATGGGCGTGCGCAAATCATGCGCGATGGAATCGGAAACCCCCTTGATACCCACCATAAGCTGATCAATGCGGTCCAGCATCGCATTCATGCTTTCACCCAATTGATCAAATTCATCGCGCTGGGCGGAAAGAGGCACACGGCGGGAAAGATCCCCACCTGCAATGGCGCCTGCGGTCACGGAAGCGGCGCGCAGCCGATCAGCAAGTGCGCGCCGCAGCGCAGCTGCCCCCGCCAGTGCGAAAGCAACGGCAACGGCAAAGGACCACAGGAGCGCTTCGGACAATAGGGTACGGAGCTTTTCGCGGTCTGTTGCATCGCGCCCGACCAATAGCCTATGCCCCTGATCAAGGGGCACGTGATGCAACCGCGCTGGGATTGTCACCCCATCCCGCCGTACCTTATCAGCAGCCCAGGCACCAGGCATATCCGCTGCTGCCGGCCAGCGATCCAAATTGCCGGCAAGCCGCCGCCCCGCACCATCTGTCAGCAGATAAATGGCATGATCATCAATATCCACCGCCAGTCTTTCGCCAATAGCCTCCACCACGGCTTTCGTGCCGCCTGAACGCCATTGTTCCTGCAAGCCAAGCGCATCGGCGCGGATGGCGTCATCTATCTGGCGGGAAAGCGTGCCCGCCGTACCCCACCAGAGCATCAGCGCAAAGCCCAAGATCGCCGCCAGGAACAGCACGGCAAAAAGCGCGGCAAAGCGAAAGCCGGCACTTTTCAAATAGGCGCGAATATCGCGCCAGCCGCCCATATTCTCAGCCGGCGCGGCCATGAAACCTCAGGCGTCGGCCCGGATCATGTAGCCCGCATTGCGCACCGTGTGGATCAAGGACATGTCATAGCCGCGATCAACCTTTTGCCGAAGGCGGGAGACATGGACATCAATCACATTGGTCTGCGGATCGAAGTGATAATCCCATACCTTCTCAAGCAGCATGGTGCGCGTGACCACCTGGCCTGCATGGCGCATCAGATGTTCAAGCAGGCGAAATTCGCGCGGCTGTACTTCAATCCGCTTGCCGCCACGCGTCACGGTGCGAGAGAGCAGATCAATCTCAAGATCGGCCACCGTCAATTTTGTCGCAGGCACTTCCATGGCGGGGCGGCGCGCCAGCGCTTCAATGCGGGCCAGCAATTCGGCGAAGGCGAAGGGCTTGACCAGGTAGTCATCGCCCCCGGCCTTGAGGCCTTTGACGCGTTCATCCACGGCGCCAAGTGCGGTCAGGAACAAAACGGGTGTCTTATTGCCCTGGCTGCGGAGCGTTTCTACAATGCGGAGGCCATCCACGCCGCCCGGCAGCATGCGGTCCAGAATCAGCAGATCAAAGGGTTCCGATGCAGCCATGAAAAGCCCATCGCGCCCATTGGCCACATGTTCGACGATATGGCCGGCCTCTTGCAGGCCCTTTTTCACAAAGCGGGCGACTTCGGCATCATCCTCAACCAACAGGATTTGCATGACAGGCTAACTCCAGAAACAGCAGCGATTCCCCAGCAGTCAAAGGCTACGCCGCTTCCTTGAAATACTCAAAACAGGGCTTTCACCCAGGCCCTGGCCGACGCCCGACCTGAACGGTAATTTCCATCACGCGTCCTTCCCGCATCAGGGAAAGCTTGACATTCTGCCCCGGCGGAATGGCGGAAATGCCGCGCACCAATTCGCGATTATTGCTGATGCGTGCCCCATCCACGGCGGTAATAACGTCACCCTGCCGCAGCCCCGAACGCGCTGCGGGGCTGCCGCGTTCCACGCCCATGACCTGCGCGCCACCACGCGGCGGGCGGCCTGGTGCCGATTCCACATCGCCCACAGACACGCCAAGCCAGCCGCGTTCAACCCGCCCACCGCGCAGTAATTGTTCAATCACCGGTCGCGCCAGATCGGATGGCACGGCGAAGCCGATCCCGGCCGAGGCACCGCTTGGCGAGAAGATCAGCGTTGTGATGCCAATCACCTCACCGGCCATGTTGAACAGCGGCCCGCCGGAATTGCCAGGATTGATGGGCGCATCGGTCTGGATGAAGTCATCAAAGGGACCAAGCCGAATATCGCGCCCAATGGCCGAAATGATGCCGGCGGTAACGGACCCGCCCAGCCCGAAGGGATTGCCCGCCGTCAACACCCATTGCCCGACGCGCATCTGCCGCGAATGGCCAAGCGATACCGCCGATAGGGGCCTTTGCGGCTCGATCTTGAGCAGCGCGATATCGGTCAATTCATCAATGCCCATGATGGTCGCCGGATATTCAGACCCATCATGCAACCCAACCAGCACATTCGCCGCTTCGCCAAGCACATGTGCATTGGTCACGATAATGCCCGAAGGTTCAATAATGAAGCCGGACCCGGCGCCCTGGATGATCGGCCCTCTGCGACGGGAAGGTTCGCGTTGGTTGCGCTCACGCGGCTGATTGCGCCATTCGGGCGGCACGCCATCGCGCGTCGTCACCTGAATGCTCACCACCGCCGGGATCACGCTTTGCGCGAGATCGGCAAAATCCGGCAGGCCACGCTGCGCAATGGCAGGGCCGCAGGCGCCAAGGGCGGCAGGCAGAAGAAGCGCGGCGCGGCGCGAAAGCTTGGGTTTAGGCAAGGTCATGATCCCGCATAAATGCGCCGCTTCGGCCCGCGCTTCAACCTGGCGGCGCGGCGGGGTTTTCCGGCCAGGCATGTTTCGGATAGCGCCCGCGCATTTCCTTCCGCACCTCCGCCCAGCTTCCCGCCCAAAAGGCGGCCAGATCTCCGGTTATGGCGATGGGCTGCCCGGCCGGTGAGAGCAACGCCACCTGCAAAGGAACGCGCCCAGCAGCGAGCAAAGGCAAGCCCGGCAGACCAAACAAATGCTGCGCGCGGGCTTCAAGCGTTGGCACATCACGCGCGTAATCAATCGCGGCACTCCGACCGCCAGGCAGCGCGAGCCTTGCGGGCAGGGCCTGATCCAGCACCCGACGCGCTTCCCAAGGCAAAAGGCCAAGCAGGATCTGGGCAAGATCAAGCCCCGCCAATTCCTGCAAGCGCGTGAGGCCCGAGAGATGCGGCGCCAACCAATCCAGTACTGAAACGATCAGTGCTTCATCGGATAAATTAGGCCAGGCATCGCCTTCCACCTGCCGCATCCAGCCAATCCGCGCGCGGGTTTGCCGTGCCGTTTCATTCCAAGGCAGATCGCGCAAGCCGCGCTGAGCCACGGCTTCAGCAAGTGCCGCCGCCATCGCCGTCGGGTCCGCTTGCGGCAGCGGCGCTTCTTCCAGAACCAGCGGGCCAAAGCGCAGCCGCCGACGCGCGAGCACAGCGCCGCTGCGCGCATCAAACGCCGCGCCTTCCTCCCGCCGCAGCCTTTCGGGGAAGCGGGCTTCCAGCACGGCGCGTTCAATGGGTGCTGCCATACGGATGCGCGCTTCGGTCCCCGCGATTTCCAGATCAGCCACGGCAAGCAAAGGCGCCTTGGCGAGCGGATCAATGCCGGTGATGCGCGCCCCCTGGCCTGAGGCCAAGCGAAAGGCGCCATCCATCGCACCGCGCTTGGCCGCGATGCGGTCCGGGAAGCCCGCTGCCAGCAAGGCGCCGGCATCGCCATCGGCGGCCACGCCATTTCCAATGCCAAGCCGGCGCCGATGCAGGCTGGCGGCACGGCGAATGCGCTGCACCGCGCCGCGATCCGCCGCGGCGTGATCGCCGCCCGCCAGCAGATCAAGGCGCAAGCCGATATCCGCCAGCGCTTCCCGCCCGCGCAGGGGATCGCGTTCTTCCAAAAGGGCTGCGAGTTCGGCGGCGAGTGCCTTCTCCGCATTGCCCTCCGCCGCCAGCATCATCCGCGCGAGCCTCGGATGCGTGCCCATCCGCGCCATGCGCCGGCCGGTTTCCGTGATGCGCCCAGCCTCATCCAATGCGTCCAGATCGCGCAGCAAGCAGCGCGCGGCGGCCATTGTCCCGGTCGGTGGCGCATCCAGAAAGGCGAGCGCACCTGGCTCCGCCCCCCAAGCAGCGCAGCCCAAGGCAAGGCCGGAAAGCTCCGCTTCCAGAATCTCTGGCCGATCCGCCTGCGGCAGGCCGCGATGCAAAGCTTCCGTCCAAAGCCGGATCGCCACCCCTGGCGCGGTGCGCCCGGCACGGCCGGCGCGTTGTTCCGCGGCTGCCTTGCCGATGCGAAGCGTCACCAGCCGCGAAAGCCCGCTTGCGGCATCCAACCTTGGCGCGCGGCGATAGCCGCCATCCACCACAATGCGCACACCGGGCACGGTCAGCGATGTCTCGGCGATGGAGGTCGCCAGCACCACCTTGCGCTGCCCATCCGGTGCCGGGTTCAGCGCCAAATCCTGTTCCGCCGGCGGCAATTCGCCATGCAAGGGCAGCACGAGCGCATTGAGCCCACCCAGCCTTTCGGCGGTGCGGCGAATCTCGCCCCAGCCCGGCAGGAAGGCCAGCACATCACCGGGGTGGGACGTCAGCGCTTCACGGATCGCACTCGCCATGGCCTCGGGCAGGTCGCGCGGGTCGCGCAAATCCCGCGCACGGTGGCAGATTTCGACAGGAAAAGCGCGGCCCAGGCTTTCAATGACCGGGGCAGGGGTGCCGCCTTCCGCCATCAGCCCAGCGAAGCTCGCGCCATCCAGGGTGGCGGACATGGCAAGCAGGCGCAGTTCGGGGCGAAGTGCGCGTTGCAGATCAAGCGCCAAGGCCAGTGCCAAATCAGTATCCAGATTGCGTTCATGCGCTTCGTCGAAAAGGATCGCGGAGACACCTTCAAGCCCAGGATCACTTTGCAGCCGGCGCACCAGCAGGCCTTCCGTCACCACCTCAACCCGCGTGCGGTCGGAAAATTGCCGATCGAGCCGCGTGGCAAGGCCGATGGTGCCGCCCGGTTGGTCTTCCCCGATCAGGGAGGCCATGCGGCGCGCGGCAGCGCGTGCGGCAACACGGCGCGGTTCCAAAACCAGAATGCGCCCTTCGGCGGCCCAGGCTTCTTCCATCAGCGCCAAGGGCACAATGGTGGTCTTGCCCGCGCCGGGGGGCGCGATCAGCACGGCGTTGGAAGAAGCGCTCAGCGCAGCGCGCAGCGCCGGCAACGCTTCAGAGACAGGCAATTCAGGGAGCATGGGTGGGGCAATGCGACAAGGATCACCCCCATGTGACGCGCCAGCTTCGCGCAATCAAGCGCTGCTTATGTCAGCGCGGCCCTGGGCCTGGGCGCGGCGGCATAGGGCCTGGGTTATTGGGGAAATTCGGCGGATTGACCCAAACCCCGCCAATCGGCGGGGAATAGCCCGGCTGCTGCACGATATTGGGATCGGGCGGGCAATTCGGGCGATTAATGCCGCAATCCCAGGCGAAGCGATCCGGCCGCCCGGTCATGCTGCCGCCGGGGATGAAGCGGCAGGCGCATTGCTTGCCGGCCATGCAGGCCAATTGCCCTTCTCGGGCTTCGGTGCATTGCGGTGGTTCCTGCGCCGCCAGCGGCAGCGAGAAGACCAGAAAACCAGCCAGGAGGATTTTACGCATGATGCAGCCTCGCCGGTAAAGATTAACCAATACCTAACGCGCCGAGCCTATTCTCATTTCCGGGCTTGCACCAAGCCCCTTTCGCGCCCCTTTATGGGCCATGCGCTTCATCGCTGCCCTTATCGCGCTTCTGATCCTGCCCTGGCTGCCGGCGCGGGCGCTGGAATCTGCCGCGCAGGAAAGCCCGCGGGCGCGCGTCACGCTGGTGGCGGATCATTTGGCCATTGCGCCGGGGCGGGCGTTCCAGCTTGGGCTTCGCATCCGGCTCGCACAGCGCTGGCATAGCTATTGGCGCCATGCCGGGGATGCCGGCGCGCCCACGGAAATTTCCCTGACCCTGCCCGAGGGGAGCGAGGCCAGCCCCATAGCCTGGCCCATCCCGCAAGCGATCCCCTTCGGCCCGCTGATGAGCTTTGGCTATTACGGGGAAGTGGTGCTGCCGATCCGCATCACCCCGCCGGCAGGGCTGCGTGCGGGTCAGGTATTCAGTATCTCGGCTGAGGCGACCTGGCTTGTTTGCGATGATGTCTGCATCCCGGAGGAAGGCAGCTTCCGGCTTGATCTGCCGGTGGCGGCTGAAGCGCAGGCAAACCCCAATCTGACGCCGCTTTTCGCCACCGCCGCCGCAGCCCTGCCGCGCCCTTCACCCTGGCAGGCGAGCGCCACGATCCAGGGCGATGCTTTGCGGCTGCGGCTGACCGGTCCTGGCCTTGGGCGGGAGAGCCTCAAGGACGCGCTGTTCATCCCGGGCCTTGGCGGGCTGTTGGATCACCCCGCGCCACAAAGCCTGACCCAAGGGCCGGATTGGCTGGAGTTGACCCTGAAACGCGCCGAACGCCCGGAAAACCACGCGCAACTTGAAGGCGTGCTGCTGGTGACCGACCAGGGCGGCCGGCGGCTGGGTTATGAAATCGCAACACCCCTGCTGTCAGGCGCGGCCTTCCTGCCGCTGTGGCAGGCGCTGATTTTTGCGCTG
>JADCFP010000125.1 GCA_020249465.1 Roseomonas sp.
CGTTGGGTCTTCCAGCTCATGCGGTGCGGTGATCAGCTCCGCAAGATCGGGGATGTATTGCAGCCCGATGGGGTCAGCGGGGTCTTCCTTGTTGATAAGTGCAGCGATGGCCGGCGTAATGGCGGTGGCGTAGCGCGCGGCGACAGCCTCCAAGCCAGGCACTGCATCCAACGCGACCAGCCCCGCGCGCGCCAAATCCTGCGGGCTGCGCAACGTGCGGCTCTGGTCCTGGGCGATGGGCTGGGGCATAGAATGGAGCGACTATACCACTGCCGAAAGCGCAGCAATGCCCCTGCCCCCCTGGCACCCGGAAGCCTTCGCCGCGCGGCTGCCCTTTTTGGAACGCCGCGTAGCGCTTACCGCAGCGACCCGCGCCTTTTTTGCGGCGCGCGGCTTCCGCGAAGTGGAAACCCCTGCCCTGGTCCCCGCCCCGGGGGCGGAAGTGCATTTGCGCGCCTTCGGCACAAGATACGAAGCGCATTTGGGCCAGGGAGCGTCACGCGATTTGTGGCTGCGCACCTCGCCGGAATTAGCGCTGAAGCGCCTATTGGTCGCCGGTGCCGGGCCAGTGTTTGAATTGGCGCGCGTCTGGCGGAATGGCGAAACCTCACCGCGCCATGCGCCGGAATTCACCATGCTGGAATGGTATCGCCCTGGCCTCGGCTTCGAAGGGTTGATGGCGGAGACTGAGGAATACATCCGCGCTGTCGCACCACGCCTTGTCGCACATGGCGCTGTCACCACCGATCTCAGCCTGGCTTTTGAGCGTATCAGCATGGCGGAGGCTTTTGATCGCTGGTGCCACGGCCTTGATATTCTGGCGACCGAGGGCGATGCCGCGCGCCTGCATGCCGCCGCGCGGGCTGCCGGCTTTGCGACAAGCGCCGATGAGGGGTGGGAGGATCTGTTCTTCCGCCTGCTGCTCGAACATATCGAACCGAATCTCGGGCGTGATCGCGCAACCTTCCTGACGCATTGGCCGGCACCGCAAGCGGCGCTCGCGCGGCGCGACCCGGCAGACCCACGCGCCGCGCTGCGTTTTGAATTATTTGTCGCTGGGCTTGAACTCGCCAATGCCTTTGATGAGCTGACCGACCCAGCCGAACAACGTGCCCGCTTCATCGCCGATACCGCGGAGCGCCGCCGCATCAGCGGTGAACGCGGTTGGGAGGTTGATGAGGATTTCCTGGCAGCCCTGGAACACGGTATGCCAGTCACGAGCGGCATCGCACTTGGCTTTGATCGGCTGGCGATGCTCGTTTCCGGCGCGCGCGAGATTGGCGATGTGTTGTGGTTATAGACGCCCTATCCCGCGCGTCGCAGGGTTTCGAGCATCGCGGCGCTGTCTTCCCGCGGCAGCGCATAGAACACAAAAACATAAGGGTCTGAGGCTTCAAACACCGATGGATCGGGCGAAGCGCGCTGCATTGCCGCGCGATCGAGATCAGCCATGGGGTGCCAGACGCCGTTCAATTCGAAGAACACATCATAGCCGAGCGCATCCAGATAGGCCGGCACGGCATAGGTGCTGCCTTGGCGGTGGCGTTCTTCCACTTCCAGTGTCAGCACGGGGCGGCAGCGGAACAAGGTTTCCCGCGCGCCGCGCAGGATTTCATATTCGGCGCCCTCAGCATCCAGCTTGATGGCGGTCACATCAGCAAGCGCGAAATCATCCAGTCGGCGCATCGGCACGGCAAAGCGTTCCACCGTCACACGCGCCGAGACATGCGCCGCGTAATCCTTGGCGGTGCTGGCCCATTGCTCCTGCGCCACCCCATCCAGCACGGGCATGGCAAGGGTGATGCTGCCTTGATGATCACCCAAAGCCAAGTGGTAGCATTCCACATTTGCGGGCGGCCCGCCAAAGGCTGCCCGCAGTGCTGTTTGCAGCCTGGCAAAGGCGCTGGGCAGGGGCTCAAACGCCAGCACCCGGCTGCCCGGCAGGCGCGCGAGCGGGATGGTCAGCAGCCCATCATGGGCGCCGATATCCACCAGCGTGCCGGGGCGATGCAGCAGGCGATGGAAATTTTCCTCATTCATGACGAATTTTTCCCCTTTGGCCCTTGGCTTCGCCTAAGCTTCCCGAAACAGGCTCCGGGAGCGAAACATGCCGATGCGTCTTTGCCAACTTATCTATACCTCTCGCCCCTTCGGCTTCAATGCGCCAATGCTGGATGATATCCTGACCGCGGCGCGGGCGCGCAATGCCGAGAACGAGATCACCGGCGCCTTGATCTGCCGCGCCGACATGTTCATGCAAATGCTGGAAGGCCCACGCGCGGCGGTGACAGAGACCTTCGGGCGCATCCTGTCCGATGATCGGCATGTGGATGTGGCGCTGCTGCATGTGGGCGATACGCCGGAACGCATCTTTGCCGATTGGACGATGCGTGATGACCCGCCGCAAAGCTGGATGTGGAACCAGGCCGAGGTGCGCGAAGGCGCGATGCAGGAAGCAAGCGCGGCGGCGGCCTATTCCGTGTTTCGCAGGCTTTCGCGCCTGCCGCCGGAACGGCGGGCCATATAAATCCTAATCCGCTGTCCAGCCGCCATCCACCAACAGGGCCGATCCCGTCATCAGCGCGCCGGCATCACTCGCCAGCAGCAGGATCGCGCCCATCAGATCCTCAACCTGGCCGACACGGCCAAGCTTGATCTTGGCTTCCACCTGCTCGCGAAAGCCAGGCGCGGCCAGGAAGGGTTTTGTCAGTGGCGTTTCGATAAAGGTGGGGCAGAGCGTATTCACGCGAATGCCATGCGGCGCCAATTCTACCGCCATGGCCTTGGTGAGCCCTTCAATCGCCCATTTGGAAGCGCAATAGATCGTCCGATTGGGCGCGCCGACATGGCCCATTTGCGATGAGACATTGATAATGGAACCGGGGCGCCTGGCGGCCAGCAGCCGCTTGGTCACGTGCTGCGCCAGGAAAAACGCCGCGCGCACATTAAGCCCCATCACCACATCGAAATCATCAAGCGTCACATCAGTGAAGGGCTTCGGGCGATTGGTGCCGGCATTATTCACCAGAATATCGAAGGGCTCGGCTGCCATCATCGCCGCTTCCGTCGCCGCCAGATCATTCACGTCGAGCGCAAGCGTCTCCGCAGCACCACCCTTGGCGCGAATGGCCGTCGCTGCGGCTTCAATTTCACCCGCGCTGCGCGCCAGCAGCGTGACATGGGCACCCTGATCGGCAAGCGCTGACGCGGCAGCAAGACCAATGCCGCGGCCAGCGCCACTCACCAGTGCGCGGCGGCCATCAAGCCGGAAGGAAGGGGTGCGGGGCAAATCCATAGTGGCAAATCCTGAAAAACTTTGGTGATGCTATCACAAGCCAAGTGCTGCGCGCCAATCCGCGAAGCGGACCAGCCGCACACCCTGTCGGCGTGCGGCGCCAATCTCGGCGGCACTTGGAAAGCCGCAATAAGGCAGGATTGGCGGTGCAACCCCCTCAGCCTTGCCCGCCGCCAGCGCGCGCAAGACATCGCCAATCATCGGCAAGGCCGCGTCATGCAGCAGCCGCGCGGCGGTGGAAGCGGAAACACCCGGCGGCAAAGCGTGCGCGCGCTGTGCCAGTACTTCCCCTGTATCAATGCGTGCAGCGATGCGGTGGATGCTGACGCCCGTCGCCCCCGACCCCTCTTGCAAGGCCCAAAAGGTTGGGATCGGGCCGCGATGGCGCGGCAGCAATGATGGGTGGATATTCACGCCACCCATCGGCGCGAAGGTGAGCGTTTCCAACGTGAAAATCTGATCGAAATGAAAGGACAGGATCACATCAGGCCGCGCCGCCCGCAATGCGGCGTGACAGGCCGCGCCATTCACATCCTCAACTTCCAGCAGTGCGATGCTGTGCATGCGCGCCATCGCTGGCAAGCCCTGCCGCCCGCGTAGGCGCGCCACGAGTGAAGGCAGCACGAAATTGACGACAAGATAGGGCAGGAAACGCAAGCCAGAGCGGCGCATATGCCGCCAGAATTGCCCGAAAGCGCCACCCGCCGCCGCGCGATAGGGTGTTGATCGGCCAATCAGTACCAGCTCAGCCGCATGCGCCTCAACAAAGGCACGCACCGCAGCATTGCTCGCAAGGCTCTCCAGCGTAAACAGCGCGATGCGAAGCGGCGGCGCTTCAGTCACAAGCGGCGCCGCCCGCCTTCAATCGGCTGCCGTCGCATAGGGAATATTGCGCCCGCCATAGCGGCGCACGCGGATATTCGCCTGTTCCGCATGGCCCGCGAAACCTTCCAGCATGCAAAGGCGGGAGCAATATTCACCGATCATGGTGGAAGCCTCATCCGTCAGTACGCGCTGATAGGTGCAGGTCTTCATGAATTTGCCGACCCATAGACCGCCCGTATAACGCGCCGATTTCTTGGTGGGCAAAGTGTGATTGGTGCCAATCACCTTATCGCCATAGGAAACATTGGTGCGCGGGCCCAGGAACAAGGCGCCGTAATTTGTCATGTGTTGCAGGAAGTAATCCGGATCGCGCGTCATCACCTGCACATGTTCGGATGCAATGCGATCAGCTTCCGCCACCATTTCATCTTCGCTGTCGCAGATGATGACCTCGCCATAATCTTCCCAGGCTTTGCGCGCGATGGCGGCCGTCGGCAGAATACCAAGTAGGCGTTCAACCTCTGCCATCGTCTCACGCGCCAGTTTTTCGGAAGTGGTCAGCAGCACCGCTGGTGAATTCGGGCCGTGTTCGGCCTGGCCCAGCAGATCGGTCGCGCAGATTTCACCATCCACGGTTTCATCAGCGATGATCAGGGTCTCGGTGGGCCCAGCGAAAAGATCAATGCCGACGCGTCCGTAAAGCTGGCGCTTGGCTTCGGCGACAAAGGCATTTCCAGGGCCGACCAGCATATCCACGGGCGCGATGCTCTCCGTACCCAGTGCCATGGCGCCGACCGCCTGGATGCCGCCCAGGCAATAGATCTCATCCGCGCCGGCCAGATGCTGCGCCGCCACAATGGCGGGCGCGGGCCGGCCTTCAAAAGGTGGCGCGCAGGTGATGATGCGCTTGCAGCCCGCGACCTTGGCCGTCACCACCGACATATGGGCAGAAGCGAGCAGCGGATACTTGCCGCCCGGCACATAGCAACCGACCGAATTGACCGGGATATTGCGATGGCCGAGCACCACACCGGGCAGGGTTTCCACCTCAATATCGCGAAGCGCCGCCTTTTGATGTTCGGCGAAATTGCGCACCTGGGTCTGCGCGAAGCGGATATCTTCCAGGTCGCGCGGCGTGAGCTGATCAAGGCAGGCTTGGATTTCGCCCTCACTCAGGCGGAAATTCTGCCGGTCCCATTTGTCGAAGCGGATGGAAAGCTCCCGCACCGCAGCATCACCGCGCGCCTTGATATCGGCCAGAATGTTTTCGACCGTCGCGCGCACCTTGGCGTCATCTTCCGCCACCGCATCCGCATCCCGCCCCCGCTTCAGAAAACGCGCCATGTCCTATCCCTTTCCGGCTTCGACCCTGTGCTTGAAGCTCCCAGGGCGGGCAGTCAAGCGGAGCATTTTCAAGCCAAGTGGAAGCACGTGGCGACTCGGAAAATGCGACCAAACAAAAGCGTGTTTGACCGAGCGGCCTAACGGGGGAAGTATTCCCCCATGAACGCAGCCGAATTGCTCGCCCCTATCGTGGGGCCGAAGAATTGCCTCATTGAGGATGCCGATATCGCCCCCTATGCGGTGGATTGGCGCGGAACCTATCGCGGCACGCCGCGCGCCGTGCTGCGCCCGGGCTCGGTGGAGGAGGTTTCGGCCTCAGTCCGCGCCTGCGCCGCCGCAGGGCTCGCCATAGTGCCGGCCGGCGGGCGCACCGGGCTGTGCGGCGGGGCGGTGGTGCAGGATAACGGTCCGCCCGCGGTGGTGATGAGCCTGGAACGGCTGAACCGCATTCGTGATGTGGATGCGAAGGATTTCTCCCTGGTCGCGGAAGCGGGCTGCATCATCCAGAATGTGCAGGAAGCCGCCGCAGCGGCTGGCCGGCTTTTCCCGCTCTCCTGGGGCGCGCAAGGCTCGGCCATGGTGGGTGGCGCGCTTTCCACCAATGCGGGCGGCATTCGTACCATTCGCTGGGGCAATGCGCGCGATCTGGTGCTGGGGCTTGAAGTGGTGCTGCCCGATGGGCGCGTGCTGAATGATTTGCGCCGTGTGCGCAAGGACAATAGCGGCTATGCCTTGCGCCATTTGTTTTTGGGGGGCGAAGGCACGCTTGGCATCATCACGGCGGCCGCTTTGCGCCTGGTGCCGGCGCTGAAGCGCGTGGAGACCGCCTTTGTCGCCGTGCCATCGCCCGATGCAGCGCTGTCGCTTCTCTCGCGCATGCTGGAATCGGGCGCGGATGTGATTGCCTTTGAATTGATCCGCAAGGAATGCATGCAGGTGGTGGAACGCCATGGGCTGCGCACACGCATGCCCATGGCGCTTGAAAGCCCCTGGTATGTCATGGTGGAAATCGCCGCCGCGCATCCTGCCGTGCCGCTCAAGGAAATGCTGGAAGATACTCTGGCGGAAGCGGCGGAAGCCGGCGATTGCACCGATGCCGTGCTGGCCGCGAATGAGGATCAGCGCGCCGGCTTTTGGCGCATTCGGGAAGACTATCCGGATTGCCAGCGCCGTAACGGGCCTTATGTCGGCACCGATACCGCCGTGCCGGTTTCTTCCGTGCCGCGCTTTCTGGCGCGCGTTGAACAGGAATTGGTGGCGCGCTGGCCGGAAGGCGAGTTGTTCATGATCGGCCATGCCGGGGATGGGAATATCCATCTTGGCATGGGGGCGCCCAAGGGCATGGACTACAAGGATTGGGTGTCTCGCGCGGCGGGGCTAGAGGCGCTGGTCAATAGCATCGCGGTGGAGATGGGCGGCAGCTTCAGCGCCGAACATGGCATTGGCCAATCCAAGCGCCACGCCATGGCATCACTGAAGGACCCGGTGGCGCTGGATGTGATGCGCGCGATCAAGGGCGCGATTGACCCCGATAGCCTGATGAACCCCGGCAAGATGCTGCCGGGGTAGCGCGCGTCAGGGGCGCGCCATCAGCCGTTTTGCCTCGGCAAGGCAGGCGGCGTGATCGGCGGCGCAACCCCCTGCGATCCAAAACGCCTCAAGCTTTGCCAGTAGCGCACCGAGTGCCGGGCCGGGGGTAGCACCTGCTGCCAAAAGGTCCCGCCCCTGCAAGGGAAAAACCGGCGCGGCTTCGGCGTGCAATGTGGCGCGCAGCCCAGCGCGTAATGGCGTGTTGCCTTGCCGCGCATCCGCCAACCATAACGCGGCTTCCTGTATTTCCAACGCCACTGCCCCATGGCGCGCGCGCCAGCGGCGAAATTCTGCCGCATCAACCGCCGCATCGGGGGCCTCAGCTTCCTGCAAGAAACGCAGCGCGCGAGTCTCGGCCAATGAGAACTTCAACCGCGCCGCGAGCCCCGGCGCAGCGCCGCCCAAAGCCGCCAGCCGCAGCAAGGGTTCCGCCGGCGCGCCGAGTGCCACCAGCCGTGCGACACATTCAATATCCGGTGCAGCGATTTCTGGCAGAATTGCCGGCAGCACGCCAAGCTCTGCCATCAGGCGCAGCGCCGGCACCGGCTCCGCCACCATCAGGATGCGCTTGATTTCCATCCAGATGCGCTCAACGGAAAGCCGTTCAAGGCCCGGTATCGCAGCGCGGATCGCCGGCAACGCCGCCGCATCCGGTGCGCCCTTGCCATAGCGCGCCTGGAAGCGAAAGAAGCGCAGCAGCCTAAGATAATCCTCGGCCAAACGCGTGGCGGGATCACCGACAAACCGCACCACGCCGCGCGCCAAATCCTCGCGCCCACCGAAGTAATCATGCAGCACGCCATCGGCGCCAAGCGACATGGCATTGATGGTGAAATCGCGTCGCGCCGCATCTTCGCGCCAATCTGTTGTCCAGGCCACTTCGGCATGGCGGCCATCGGTCAGCACATCGCGGCGCAGCGCCGTTACTTCAATCGGCTGATGCTCCCACACCGCGGTCACGGTGCCATGCGCGAGGCCGGTTTCAAACACCTTGCAGCCGGCAGCGCTTAACCGCGCGATGATCTCCTCAGGCGGCAGTGGTGCGGCGACATCCACATCCGCGACCGGCAGGCCCGCCAGCGCATCACGCACCGCGCCGCCTACCGCGCGGCTGCCGGGTAGCGCGGCCAAAACCTTGGCCGTGGCGGGCGCAGTCAGGAATGCGGGAAGCTCCTCAAGGCGCTGCTCAGTCGCGCTCATCTGCGCGGCTCCATATGGCCTGGCGTGATTTCGGTGCCGTCAATGCGCGCGGGGACATATTTCGATCCCGGCGCGCTGGCGCGTGACAGCCCATACCAAAGCGCACCCGCCAACATCAGCGCCGCGCCACAGCCTGCCAGCACCAGCAGAACCGTACCAGGCTCTCGCCCGGGGTTCAGCCGGCGCCAGATAAAAAACGCCGCGAAGGGTGCGAGGAACAGCAGGGCTTCGATCAGATAGGGCACGGGCTTATTGTCTCGCCGCAACCAAACTCGCTCAATCTTCGCGCAACACGGAAGCAAGCGTCACCAACACGGAAGCGGTCGCACCCCAAATATAATGGCGCTCATGCGGCCAGACCCAGAATTCCCGCGTCTCACCGCGAAATTCGCGCGATCGGCGCTCAGGCTTGGCGGGGTCGGTCACATGCGCCAGAGGATATTCGAAGGTCTCCGCCACCTCCCCCGGATCAGGTTTCAGCGCAAAGGGCGGGCGCAGCAGCGCCACCACAGGCGTGATGATAAATCCCGTCCCGGTCAGCAAGGGCGGCAATTCGCCAACAATCTCGGGCAGGCTGGTATGCAGGCCAATCTCTTCCTCAGCCTCCCGCAAGGCGGCCGTCACCGGGTCTTCGCCCTGTTCAAGCCGACCACCGGGGAAGGAAACCTGCCCCGCATGCGCCTTCAAATCAGCGGAACGTAAGGTCAGCAGCACCGTCGGTTCCGGGTGCAGCACCAGCGGCACCAGCACCGCCGCCGGCGTCATGCGCCCGCCAGCGCGTGCGGCGCGTTCCACATCTTCCCTCGGTGCTGGCCGATCGGTGCGTAACCGTAAGGGATCAGCAATACGCGCCTGCAGCGCTTCAACCGTCAGCGGAAAAGCGAGCGCCCCGCTCACGCTTCCGGCAGATCCAGGATGGGTGCTTCATCAATGGGGAAGAAGATCCCCTCACTCCA
Organism: Roseomonas sp.; assembly: GCA_020249465.1. Classification (GTDB taxonomy): domain Bacteria; phylum Pseudomonadota; class Alphaproteobacteria; order Acetobacterales; family Acetobacteraceae; genus Neoroseomonas. The sequence continues at coordinate 9,211 of JADCFP010000125.1, forward strand.
AACGCCAAGCACCTGGCGGCCATTCAGTGTCTCGGGCTGAGCCAGCGCCACCAATTCATAGAAGACAGCGCGATTGATCCGTGCCTCCAGCCCTGGGCGGACGGTGATATAGGGGCGCGGTTCGCGGCTCACGGGGTCAAGATGCACGCGGATCGGGTGTTCCGCATCGGCGGTCACCATTTCATCCAGATTGGTGCGGAAACTCAGGCATTGGCGCGGCGCGCCATCGCCGCAATCACAATCGCGCCAGAACAATTCAACGGCGATGAAGGGCGCGTCTTCAACCTCTATCCGGCCGCGCTCCACCGGGGTTTCCAGGATATAGGACCCATCGGCGCCACGTTTCAGCACGGAGCCGAAAAGGCAGACCATTTCCTTCCGGGCGATTGGGCTACCGCGATAATACCAGGTCCCGTCGCGGGCGATACGGATGGCAAGGTCTCCGGCATCATGCGGCTGGCGGGGCGCGCGCCCTTCCATCACATCGGCATGCGCGTGATTTTGTCCTTTCGCCGCATCCTGGAACGCCATAATCTCTGCCTGACCCTTGCCGAGGGACCCCTTGCCACCCAACCTGATTGAAAGGCGGGGGCGAGTCCCGAAAACGATTTCTGCAATATAGGGAGCCTATCCCGCATGCGTGAAGGTGCTGAAGCCCAGGAAGCGACATTCCTGGTGCAGGAAGTTGAAAAACTGGGGCAAAAGCTGGCCGGCGTCCGGGCCGCCATCGGCGCGGCCATCTATGGCCAGGGCGATGTGGTGGAACAAAGCCTGATCGGGCTGCTCTCGGGCGGGCATGTGCTGCTGGTGGGCGTGCCGGGCCTGGGCAAGACCCGGTTGGTGGAAACGCTGGGTCAGGTGATGGGGCTGGACGCCAAGCGGGTGCAATTCACGCCCGATCTGATGCCGGCCGATATCCTGGGCAGTGAAGTGCTGGAAGACCAGGCCGATGGCCGGCGCGGCTTTCGCTTCCTGAAGGGGCCGATCTTCTGCCAATTGCTGATGGCGGATGAAATCAACCGCGCCTCCCCCCGGACGCAATCGGCACTTTTGCAGGCCATGCAGGAACAGCGCGTGGCGATTGCCGGGGAAATCCACCCCCTGCCGCGGCCCTTTCACGTGCTGGCGACGCAAAACCCGATTGAACAGGAAGGCACCTACCCCCTGCCAGAGGCGCAGCTCGACCGCTTTCTGCTGGAAATCGCCATCACCTATCCGGATGAGGCCGCGGAACGCGCCATGCTGCTGGCGACCACCGGCGCACCGGAAGCCCCCCCGCCTCAGGCGCTGACCGCCGATGATTTGATGGCCGCGCAAGCGCTGATCCGCCGCATGCCGGTCGGCGAAAAAGTGCTGGAAGCAATCCTGCGCCTGGTGCGCGGCGCGCGGCCTGAAACCGCCAGCCTGCCGATTGTGCGCGACAGCCTGGCCTGGGGTCCCGGCCCGCGTGCGGCGCAAGCGCTGATGCTGGCCAGCCGCGCCCGCGCCGTGTTGGATGGGCGGCTCTCCCCGTCCCTGGATGACGTGCTCGCTTTGGCTGAACCCGTGCTACGCCACCGCATGGCGCTCAATTTCGCCGCGCGGGCGGAAGGGGCGAAGCTTGCCGATGTGATCGCCGCGCTGAAGGCCGATCTTGGCTGAGGCCGCGCATAACCTTGTAACGGCGCGGGCCGAGGCACTCGGCGCCCGCCTGCCGCCTTTGGTGGTGAAGGCGGAACGCATCGCGGCCACCGTGATGCAAGGCGTGCATGGCAGGCGCCGGTCGGGTCAGGGCGACGCGTTTTGGCAATTCCGCCCCTATCTGCCGGGCGATGCGGCATCGCGCGTGGATTGGCGGCAATCGGCGCGATCTGACCGGGTGTTTATCCGTGAAACCGAATGGGAAGCGGCGCAAACCGTGGCCCTTTGGTCAGCGCGCGGCCCGGGCATGGCCTGGCGCAGCCGGGATGCCCTGCCCACCAAGCAGGAACGCGCCGAGATGCTTTTGCTGGCGCTGGCCGCGCTGCTGCTGCGGGGCGGAGAGCGGGTGCGCGCTTTCGGCGCCCCGCGCGCCTTTATCGGCCGTGCCGCGCTCGCGCCCCTGGCCGGGTTTCTGCCGGAACAGGCGGTAAACCCCGCCGATCCCCGCCTGCCGCGCCATGCGCGCGCGGTGCTGTTCAGCGATTTCCTGTCGCCGCTTGAAGAAACCCGCGCACAGCTTGCCGCCCTGGCGGCGCAGGGCCTGCGCGGGCATCTGCTGCAAATCCTCGACCCCGCCGAGGAAACCTTGCCCTTCGTCGGCCATATCCGCTTTGAAGATCCGGCGGGCGGCGCCCCTGCCCCCATTCCGCGCATCGAAGCCTTGCGCGGCGCCTATCAGGCGGCGCTGGCGCGGCACCGCGAAGGGCTGGCGGCGCTGACGCTGTCGCTCGGTTTCAGCTTCGCCACCCACAGCACCGATCAGCCGCCGGAGCTTGCCTTGCTCGCGCTGTTTCAGCGGCTGGAGGGGAGCTGATGTTGACCCTCGGCCCTATTGGCTTTGCCGCCCCTTGGCTATTGCTGGCGCTGCCGGCGCTGCCGGTGCTGTGGTGGTTGCTGAGGGTCACGCCGCCCGCGCCCAAGCGCCAAATCTTCCCGCCAACGCGCATTCTGCGCGAATTGCAGCCGGCCGAGGCCACGCCAGCGCGCACGCCCTGGTGGCTGTTATTGCTGCGCCTGATTGTGGCGGGGCTGATCATTCTGGGCCTCGCCCGACCCATTTGGCAGCCCATGGCCAGCACCGGCCAATCCGGCCCGCTTTTGCTGGTGCTGGATGATGGCTGGGCCGCCGCGCCGGATTGGGCGCGGCGCATGGCTCATGCGCAGCGCATTCTTGAAGCCGCCAAGCGCGAAGCCCGCCCTGTCGCGCTGCTCACCACCGCGCCGCTTCAGGGTGAGGCCGACCCACTGAGCTTCCTGCCCGCCGAGGAAGCCGCCGCGCGCTTAGCGGTGGTGCGCCCCAAGCCCTGGACGCCGGATCGCACGGCAGCGCTGGCCGCGCTGAATACGCTACGCGCCGCCAATTCCGCCGGGTTTGAGAGCATTTTCCTGACTGATGGGCTGGATCATGGCGCGGGTCAGGATGCGCAAGCCTTGCTGAATACCCTCGCTGCGGCCGGGCCGTTGACCCTGATGCAGGCGCCGGCCGAGCCTCGGCGCGTGATCGCGCCACCGGTACTGGAAGGTGATCGGCTGCGGCTCAAGATTTTGCAGGCGCCCGTGGCGCTGCCGGGACAGGTCGCGATCCTGGCGCGCGGTGGGGATGGCGCGAGCCTTGCGCGGGTGGATTTGGCGCTGGCGCCGGGGGCAAGCAGTGCCGAGGCCGTGCTGCAACTCCCGAGCGAGATCCGCAATCAGGTGGTGCGGCTGGAATTGGAACCGGAAGCCGGCGCCGCGGGGGTTTTCCTGCTGGATGAAAGCTTCCGCCGCCGCCCCGTGGGCCTCGCGGCGGGTGAGGATACCGGGGCGGATGCACCGCTGATCGGCCCGCTTTTCTATCTGCTGCGGGCACTTGATCCCTTTGCGGAACTCAGGCGCGGCACGCCGGAAGCGCTGCTCGCGCGCCGGCTTTCCGTGCTGATCCTGGCAGATCGCGAATTGGCGGACCCGAAGGAACGCGAAGCGCTCGATGCATGGGTGCGCCAGGGCGGCACGCTGATCCGCTTTGCGGGGCCTCGGCTGGCGGCCAAGCCGGATACGCTGCTGCCCGTGCCCTTGCGTGCCGGGGAACGCCAATTGGGCGGCATGCTGACCTGGGAAAAGCCACAGACGCTCGCCCCCTTCCCCGATCATTCGCCCTTTGCCGGGCTAATCCCGCCAGCTGAGGTAACGGTGGAACGCCAAGTGCTGGCCGAACCCTCACCCCGTTTGGCAGAGCGGAGCTGGGCAAGGCTAGCCGATGGTACCCCCTTGGTCACGGCGGAGGCCCGCGGCGCCGGGCGCATTGTGCTGTTTCATGTGACCGCTCAGGCGGAATGGTCGAACCTGCCGCTTTCCGGGCTTTTCGTGGACATGCTGCGGCGCTTGGTTTCCCTTTCCGCAGGCGTCGCGGCTGGGGAGGCGGATCAGCCCCTGGCACCACTTGAAACGCTCGATGGTTTCGGCCGGCTTGGCGCGCCGCCTTCGGGTGCCGCGCCGGTTTCAGCGCGCGCCTTGGAAGAAACCCGCGCATCGCCGCGCCACCCGCCCGGCTGGTATGGCCCGGCCGGCGCAGCCGGTGAGGCCGCCTATCGGCGTGCCTTGAACCTTTCATCCCATTTGCCCGCACCGCAATTGATGGGCGCGCCGCCGGCTTCCGCCCGGTTGGAGACGCTGGGTGGTGAAGCTGCGGAGCGTGATTTGGGGCCATGGCTTTTGGCGGGGGCATTCGCATTGTTTCTGGTGGAACTGATCGCCGCCCTTGGCCTGCGCGGGCTTTGGCGCCCACGTCGTTTTGCGCTGCCTGTGGTGTTGCTGCTGGCGCTGGTGCCGTGGCAGGTGAACGCGCAAAGCGCCGATGGCAGCGCGGCGCTGGCAACGCGCTTGGCCTATTTCCAGACCGGGGATGCGGCGGTGGATGAAACCTCCCGCAGCGGGCTCGCGGGGCTTTCTGATTTCGTCAATCGGCGCACGGCGGCAGCGCTGGCCGAACCTCATGGTGTGACACCGGGGCAGGATGATCTTTCCTTCTATCCGCTGCTCTATTGGCCGATCCTGCCCGATGCGCCTGCACCCAGCGCAGCTGCGGCGGCAGCGCTGAATGAGTTCATGCGCCAGGGCGGGATTATCCTGATCGATACGCGCGATCAGGGCTCGGGCGAGGGCATGTCACCAGGGGCGCGGGCGGCGCTCAGGCGCGTGACGCGGGATTTGGCGATACCGCCGCTGATCCCGGTGCCAGAGGACCATGTGCTGAACCGCGCCTTTTATTTGCTGAATGAATTGCCGGGGCGTTTCGCCGGCGGGCAGGTGTGGGTGGCGCGCGATCAGGACCGCGCCAATGACAGCGTGAGCCCGGTGATCCTGGGCGGGCATGATTGGGCGGCGGCCTGGGCGATGGACCGAAATGGCCAGCACCCGCATGCGACGATCCCCGGCGGGGTGCGGCAGCGTTTGCTGGCCTTTCGTTTCGGTACCAATCTGGTGATGTATGCGCTAACCGGGAACTACAAGGGCGATCAGGTGCATGTGCCAGCGATATTGGAGCGGTTGGGGAATTGAGGGGGACGCGTGACAGCGCCCCCCGCCATCAGCGTTAGTCTCTTCTATTTCGAGATGCTTACGACCGCCGAAGGCGGGCGCGAGCCCGAATGGGCGACGCCGCTTATGCGGCGAAGCCAAGCGCGCGGAGGCGCGCGCTGGCGTTTGAGGGCGGATCGGTCACGATCCGCACAACGGTCAACGAATAGGCGGCGCGTACATCAGGCCGCCACGCGTCCACAAATCATTCAAGCCACGCGGCAGGTTGATCGGTGAATTCTTGCCGAGATTGCGGTCAAAAACCTCGCCGTAATTGCCCACTGCCTTGATGGCGTTATAGGCCCAGCGCCGATCAATCCCCATCAGCGGCCCGTGATCACCCGAAACGCCCAGCAAGCGCCGAATGGAAGGGTTTGGGTTGTTCAGCATTTCATCCACATTGGCTTGCGTGACGCCCAGTTCTTCAGCCTCGATCAACGCAAAGACCGTCCAGCGCACAATATCAAAGAACTGGTCATCACCATGGCGCACCGCCGGCGCGAGTGGTTCCTTTGAAATGATATCGGGCAGCACGACATGTTCTGCGGGGTTGCGGAGCGCGCTGCGAATGCCGGCCAATTGCGACGCATCGGTGGAAAACGCATCGCAGCGGCCATTATTATAGGCGTTGCGCGTTTCCTCATTCTGTTCGAACACCAGGGGCTGGATGCGCGTATTCGTGCTGCGCGCCCAATCGGCCAGGTTCAATTCATTCGTCGTGCCGGCAGTGACACAAATCGTCGCACCCGCCAGATCGGCAGCACGCTTCGCGCCGGTGGCGACCCGCACCATGAAACCCTGGCCATCATAGAAATTGACGGCGGTGAAATTGAGCCCATTGGCGGTATCGCGCGTATGAGACCATGTCGTGGTGCGTGACAGCATATCCACCTGACCGGATTGCAAGGCGGGCAGACGCGCCTGGGAAGACAGCACCACCCAGCGCACCTTATTCGCATCGCCCAGAATGGCGGCGGCGACCGCGCGGCAGGTATCGGCGTCCAGCCCGCGATTGACGCCTTGGCTGTCAATCACGCCAAAGCCAGGCGCACCCGGATGCGCACCGCAAATCAGCGCATCGCGCGCGCGAATGGCGGCAACGGTTGGGCCTTGTTGTACCGGCTGCGCGAAGGCCGGCAGCGCGGCGAGCAGGCCGGCGGCGAGCAGGAATTTGGCTTTCATGTTTCTTCCCTCTGGAATGATGCATTTCATACAGGCACAGGCTTACTGAGGCGCTGCCACAGGGCAACGCCACACAGCACCCCAAGCGCCAGCAATAGCCGCTGCGTATCGGGCAGCAGATGCAAGAAGGCCGCCGCCAAACCGGCAAGCCCCATCGCCCAGCGCAGGATCACGCCCATGGGCCGCAGCAAATACCCGGCATAGGATGCGGTGATCAACGTCAGCGCCGCGACCTGAATGAGCGTGGCCGTGGCGATATCCAACAGGCTACCGCGCAGCATGATCCCAGGATCATAAATAAAGGCGAAACCCACGGTGAAACCGGCAATGCCAAAGCGTGACGCATGGATACTCGCAATGGTGGGGCTGGCCTTGGCGATGGCAGCGGCGGCGAAGGCGGCGGCAGCAACGGGTGGTGTCGCATCCGCAATCACCGCGAAATAGAAGACAAACAGATGCGCCTGCAGCACATCAATGCCGAGCGGCCGGCCCAATTCCAGAACCTGCGGCACGCCAATCGCCGCGGCGATGATATAGGAAGGCGTGGTTGGGATCCCCAAGCCCAGCACCAGCACCGTCACGCATAGCAGCACCAGCAACAGCGCCAGATTGCCAGCCGACAAATCCTTGATGATGCCGCCAAAGGCCACCACCATGCCGGTTGCCGTAAGTGCCGAGACCACCACGCCAGCGCCCGCAATGGAAACCGCAAGTGGCGCCATGGTGAAACCGGCATCCGCCAGGCTATTCAGCACAGCGCGCCAACCCATGCGCGTGCGCGCGCGCAGCAATGAAACACCCACCATGGCAAGGGTTGAACAGAAGGCTGCGAAATTACCGCTCCAGCGTTCTGTCATCAGATAGACAAGCAAGCCAATCGGCAGCACCAGATGCGCGTCCTGCAGCACTTCACGCCAGGCGGGAATATCCTTGAGCGCCATGGGCGCGATGCCGAGCTTTTTCGCTTCAAAATGCACGGCAGCGAGAATGGCGAAGTAATACATCACCGCGCCAATGGCCGCCGCGATGATGATATCGCCATAGGGGATATTGGTGATCTCGGCCATCACAAAGGCGGCCGCGCCCATCACGGGTGGCATCAAGGCACCGCCCACGGAAGCGGCACTTTCAATGCCGGCAGCGACCGCCGGGCGATACCCCACGCGCATCATCAACGGAATGGTCATTGCCCCGGTGGTGATGACATTGGACACCGAAGATCCGCTCATGGTGCCGAAAAGTCCTGAGGTTACAACGGCAACCTTGGCCGGCCCGCCGGTATAGCGCCCGGCCACGGCGGCACCCAGATTGGAAAACAGCCGCCCCGTGCCACTGCCCTGCATGAAGGCGCCGAACAGGATAAAGACCGCAATCGTCGTCGCGACAATGCCCGTAAGCGGGCCATAAACCCCGCCCGCCGTGGGTACCAGCCAGGCGGCTTCAATGATCTCGTTCAGCTTGAAATTGCGCGTGTTCAAAACGCCCGGCAGATGATGGCCGATGAACATGTAAAGCAGGCAGCCCGCCACCATCCAGGCCAGTCCCGGTTCCACCGCGCGGCGGATCGCTTCCAGCATCGTCACCATGCAGACAATGCCAAGGGTCAGCATCAGCGGCGTGAAAGGGTCCACATATTCCATGCGATCACTCACCGCGCCCGCATTCACAAAAACCCATAAATGCGGCGCGGCGGCGGCGATGGTCCAAAGCCAATCAAACAGGCTTGGGCGGGTTTGGGGCGAGCGTTTCTGAAACGCAGGATAAAGCAGGAAAAGCGGCGGGGTGAAGACCAGCAGATGGAGGCTCCGCATTTCGATCGGCTCCGGAAATCCGAAGCCGCCGAAATAAAGATGCAGCGCCGCCCATCCCGCCATCCAAAGCACGATGGCGCTTTTCAACCACCCATCAAGCGCGCGCATGGCGTGCCTTCCTTATCTGCGCGCGCAGTAGTTTGATCAGGCCGGCGGATTGACGCCAGCTTCGCGGAAGGCGCGCACCGCACCAGGCGAAAGCGGTACACCGCGATAGGCAACGGAGGCGGTCGGGTTCCAGGCGCCCATGCTGGCATGGATGGCAATCAGCCTTGGCCCGCGATTGCGGATCAGCGTGCGCGTGATCTTGTAGGTCACATCATTCGATACGCTTTCATGCACCAGGATGACGCTATCCATCATGGTCACCGGCACATCGCCGGTCATGAGCGCGGGATAGGTGGCGCCGGGCAGGATGCCCTGCGCATAGGCATATTCCTTTTGCAGATGGTCACGCACATCCTGCGGGAAGGCGACCATGGCACCACCGCGCCGGCCTTGCGCGATTTCGGTGAAAATCGCTGCCGGGCGCGCAAGTGCGGCGTAAAGGTAATCCACCTGCCCATCATTATAGGCCGCCGCGATATCGGCGTAGGACCCGTTCAAATAGCGCCCGCCTTCCGCCCTGATCTTGTCCGGGCTGGTGCCAAGGAATTTCAGAATGCGCTGCAGCGTCATTTCATCCGTGCTGCTGCGCTGGGGTGCGGCGATTTTCAGGCCGCGCTGCGTCAGGATGGCGCGCATATCCTGAGGCCCCGCGCCCTTGTGGCGCAGGAAATGGTGCTCGGTCGGCGAATAGCCGGTGCCGAGGCAACGCAGCTTGTCGTGCTTGGCGTTATAGGGCTCGATCCCCTGCACGGCAGAGGCGGAGAAGGCATCAATCCCCCAGCCGATCTGGGATTGGCCATTATTGATGCGCGTGGAATTGGCGAGACCCCCGCCAGGCACGACGCGGATTTGCAGATCAGGGTTTTCTTCCCGGATCAGGGAGGAAAGCCCCGCCGCCATGGTGTACCAGCCGCCGCCGACTGACCCTGCCACCCATTCCAGCGTGGTCTGCGCGGACGCGGTGCGGATGAAAGGGGCGGCAAGCCCAACGCCAAGAAGCAGGCGGCGCGATGTCTGAAACGTCATGATGATCTCTCCCTGTTCGAAACCGGCGGGCCGGTTTCGGTCAAACCCCGGTGAAGGCTGGCATGGGGGCGCGGGGCAAGGCAAGCGCTGATCGCTGCCTGCGAGCGCTCCTTTTGGTCGGATTCCCTGGATTTGGTGCGATTCAACGCTTGCGCTTCCCGCCCAAAGCGCCCAAAAGACCCCCAAGGAAGAGGAGGTTGGCAGCGTCCCGCAAAAGGAGGCCTCCGGCCATGACCATAGCAGCAGTTCTGCGGCAGAAAGGTAATGCCGCCATTTCCGTAACCCCTGAGACGCCGGTGGTGGAAATCGCCCGCATCATGGCGGCGCGGCGCATTGGTGCCGTGTTGATCGTGAATGCGTCCGGTCAGGTTGCCGGGATTTTGAGCGAACGCGACATCGTGAAATCAGTCGCTGATCGGCGCAATGGCGCGCGCTGCCTCGCGGCTGAGGAAATCATGACCCGCGAGGTGATCATGATCGGCCCCGATACGCCCGTGGAAGCGGCGCTTGAGATCATGGATCAGGGCTATTTCCGCCATTTGCCGGTCTGCGACGCGGACGGCACCCTGCTTGGCATTGTCAGCATCCGCGATCTGGTCAAGTTCCGCTTTGCCAAGCAGGAACATGATGTGGAAGCGCTGAAGGCCTATGTGACGCGGAGCTTCATGCACTGAGGCAAGGGGGCGTGTCGCCCCCGCCCATCTGCCAAGATGGCACCCAATATGCCGATAGGTGCGGTGGCACCACCTATGGGCAAATTTCATGGCGCCCCATTACAGAAATCTTATGTAATGAAACTTCCATGAGCAGGCATGACATCCACCCCTAGGCTTGAAGCCGTTGGAGGCCTCAGGGCGGCAAGATTTCCGCCCAGAAAGGGTGCTGGGGGAGTTGCCATGGATTGGCGCTTGCACTGGTTGGAAGCAGAGGGCGACTTGACGCCTTGGCGCGATGTTATTCTCGCTGAAGTGGAAGCTGCCAAAATTGCCATCGCCCGCCTCATGCCCCCCTGCACGCTTGACATATTGATCAGGCGGAGACCGGGGCAGGTCATTCCGGTCATTGGCATGGGCGGAAATGCCTGGGGCAAATATCTCTTTGACCTTGGGATTGATCCCGGCAATCCAAATCTCGAACCCTCGTTGAAGGATGGCGCCTTGCGCCGACTGGTTGCGCATGAAGCACATCACTGCATGCGCAACGTCGCCATCGGCTATGGCGCGACCCTCGGTGAAGCCTTGGTGAGTGAGGGCTTGGCTGGCCGTTTCGTTGAGCGCATCTTCGGCACCGCCCCCGAGCCCTGGGAAAACGCCCTGGATGAGGCAGGCCTGCGCGCGCATTTGCCTGATAACGCTTTGCTGTCCTCATCTGACTATCACCATGCCACTTGGTTTTACTGCAGGGATGGGCGTCTTCCATGCTGGCTCGGCTACACGCTTGGGTATCGCATAGTGGGCGATTGGCTCGCCGCAGTACCAGCGCCGGACGCTGCAAGCTGGGCGGGCGTAGCCGCCGAGACTGTTCTGGCCATCGCCCGAGAGAAAGGTATCTTGGCAAGCCCAGGCAGGGCTTGATTTTAGCGGCAAAAGAAAGCGAAGGGATCGCTGCGTCTCAACAAGCTTCCGCCCTGAATAGCCGTGTCGGCGCGGTGATTTCAGCCTGCGCCGCCACCACCTGCAATTCCACCGGCAATTCCCGCGCCCCCGCCGCCAAGGTTTGGCTCAGCAGGCCGAAAATACTGGAAGCCGCGGCTTCCAGCGCCGGTGCCGCCGCGCCGCTTTGCAGGCGGTGAAACAGGAATAGCGCCGCAATCGCATCGCCGGCGCCATTCACCGATAGCGGCAGCATGGGCGTGCGCAGCCGCCAGAACCCGCCGCCTTCAGCTGCCAGCAATTCAATCTCATCCGCCCCGGTCGCTTCGGTGCGGAGCGAGGTCAGCAGCACAATCCGCGGCCCCTTGGCTTGCAGCGCGGTGATCGCGGCCTTGGCCGTGGCCAAGCTGGTGATCGTCTGCCCGGTCAGCCATTCCAATTCGAATTGATTGGGCGTCGCGATATCGGCTGCCGGCAGCGCCTGATCGCGCAGGAATTCCGGGATGCCCGGGCGCACAAAAACACCCCGCCCGGTATCGCCAATCACCGGATCGCAGCACCAAAGCGCCTTGGGATTGGCCGCCTTGACCTTGAGCGCCGCATCCCGCACCGCCGCCCCGATTTCGGCCGAGCCCAAATAGCCCGACAGCACGGCATCGCAGCGGGGCAGCACGCCCCGTTCTTCAATGCCGGTGACGCATTCATGGATCAGATCGGCGCCAAAAACCTGGCCGCGCCAGGCGCCATAGCCGGTATGGTTGGAGAATTGTACCGTATGCACCCCCCAAACCTCGGCCCCCAGGCGTTGCAGCGGGAAGATGGCGCTGGCATTGCCGACATGGCCATAGGCGACCCAGGATTGGATGGAGAGGATATTGAGGCTCACGCGCGCCGGACCTTTGCAAAAGCAAGGCGTCCCCTCTGGCCCCTGGCGTGGCCCCGGTCAATCGCTGGCTTGCGCGGGAAGGGCCGATCCCCTATAGGCCCCCATCCCTAGGCGGCCGGTCGGCATCGGCGGCCCAATTTTTGTGAGCATGCGCCATGAAGATCGATATCCATCCCGATTATCATGAGATCAATATCATCATGACCGACGGGACCGAGTACAAGACCCGTTCCTGCTACGGCAAGCCGGGCGATACCATTCGGCTCGACATTGACCCGAAGTCCCACCCAGCCTGGACCGGGCAGCAGCGCATCATTGATACTGGCGGTCAGATCGCGAAGTTCAACAAGCGCTTCGCCGGCATTGGTGCGCGCAAGTAGGACTGACCGCCCAACCACGTCGGTAACTCCCGGCGTGGTCCGGTATTTTGGCCCGTGAAACCGGCCTCGCATACGGTGCGTTTCGACAAAGCCCAGCCCGTGCTGGGCTTTTTGGATGCGCCATGATGAAGCGGAATAGGGCCTGCGATCTCCTCGGTCTCTGTTCAGGCCGGAATCTCGGAGATCACGATATGGTCGGGCGGCAGGCCTAATTGATGCCGTTGCAATATCTGTTCAAACCCAGCTTCCAGATGGCGCGCGAAACGCCCGGCATCAAACAGCGTCGCCGTCAGGCGTTGTGACCATAGCTTGCGACGAATACCGCCCAAACGGGCGGGATCGCGCGCCAATTCAAGTGCTCGGGCTTCGTACGCGGCGGGACTTTCCGTGATGAGTTCCGGCAAGCCCAGCGCGGTCAAAAGACTGGCGCCGACGCGACCGGCAAAGCTTTGCCCAAGTTGCGTCAGCACGGGCAGCCCAGCCCATAGCGCGTCACTCGCAGTGGTGTGCGCATTATAGGGTAGCGTGTCCAGACAGAGATCCGCTGCCGCATGACGGGCGAGATGCTCGGCCAATCCAATACGTTCGGCAAAGACCAGCCGGTCCGCCTCAACCCCACGGGCAATGGCAGCGCGCCGCAAATTGGCGGCGGCACCAGGATTATCAGCAAGCAACCAAAAAACACTGCCCGGCACCGCGCGCAGCAGGCGCATCCAGATATCGAAAACACGTGGCGTTATCTTATAGTTATTATTGAAGCAGCAGAAAACAAATCCCGCTTCCGGCAGGCCCAATGCAGCACGCTCCGGCTTCCTATCAGGGATGCGGCGCGTACCGTCATTCACCTGATAGCTATGCGGCACGTACATGATTTTTTCAGCGTAATCCGCCCGATGTTCGGGTGGGATCAGTACCGGATCGGCGACAAGATAATCCATATAATCCGCTGCCATGGTGCCGGGATAGCCAAGGTAGCTAACCTGCAATGGGGCCGCGCGATGGGCGAAGATTTTGTTGCGCCCCCCTTCGGTGAAGCCCTTCAGATCAACCGCAATATCAATCCCATCACGCCGTGCCAGGGCGGCGATATCGCCATCTGATAAATGACTTACCTCATGAAACGCATCAAAAGCCGCGCGCAAACGTGCCCGCATGGCGTCTTGCATGATTGGGCCAAAGGAATAGGCAATAAGCTCAAAGCTTGTCCTATCATGGCGTTCAAACAATTCGGTCATCAGGTAGGCCGTGGCATGATTGTGAAAATCCGCCGAAAAATAGCCAATGCGGATCCTGCGTCCGGAAGTGTCCGGGCGCTGCGGCACAGAGGCGAGCGTTTTGGCCTCTCGCGCCAGCCAGGAAGCCGCGCATTGACGCTGCAATTGGCGCGATGCGCTGGCGACCAGTAGGGAGAAGGGCGGCGATGCCGCAAAGCCACTCGCAACGGATGCTTCAAGTGCTGCGAGGGTTTTGTCAAAATCCCGCCAATCGCAAATCGTCATGCGCATCTGCAGAGCCTGCCCCTGCAGCAGGGGTAAGCTGCGGTCCAGTTTCAGCGCCTGCTCAAGGGCCACTGCAGCTTCCGGGAAGCGGCGCATATCCTGCAAGACCAGACCGCGCCCCTGATGGTAACGCGCTATTTCCGGTTCCAGACGAATCGCCGCATCAAAATCCCGTAGCGCTGCATCAAGGTTCTTTGTGTCCTGAAAAATCTCGCCGCGGCTTGCATGAAAAAGCGCGCTTTGCGGTTCCAGTCGTAGCGCTGCATCCAAATGCGCCAGCGCTTCGGGCACGCGGCGCAATTCGGCCAAGACTTCGCCCTTCTTGTAATGCGCAATGGCATAGCCGGGCGCGCGGGCAAGCGCCTGGTCGAAATCTGCCAATGCCTCTTCAAGCCTATCGAGGTCGCGCAGCACGGTACCGCGATTGGCATAGGCCAATACATTTTCCGGATTGAGTGCCAGGGCGCGGCCAAAACTTTGCAGCGCAGCTTCATGGCGCTGCATATCGCGAAGGAGATTGCCGAAATTATTATGAGCGCTTGGATCATCTGCGCGAGTCTTCATGCCCTGCTTAAAGGCCTGCAGGGCTTCTGGCAGTTTGCCCAAGCGATGTAGGATAATGCCCAGATTAATGAGCGCCGCCCCATCATTTGGGCGCAGGGCCAGCGCCTTGCGGATGAGGGCATGGGCGTCACGCGTATCGCCAGCCTGCAGGGCCGCGACACCACCCATATGCCAAGCGACAAATTGGCCTGGGTCCTGGGACCTGATCCGCTGATAGGCCTGCCGCGCTTCCGGGATGCGTCCCTGTTGATGCAGCGCGACAGCCTGGGCAACCAAAGGGTCCATCGCGGCGCCTGAAAGACCCATGCGTGCCTTTCCTGTCATCCTCTACCTGCCCATTTGCCAGGAAGACAAATGGATCCGGTGAACCCCCTTAACCCGAATTCAGCACCAATCCCGAAGCAAATGTCAGGGGTGCGGGCGATTGCATTCAACCAACTATGCCGAGCGCTGGAAAAAAGCTTTGCCAAGCCGCTGTTTTGCCCTGAAAACTGGTGGAGCTGAGCGGGATCGAACCGCTGACCTCGTCATTGCGAACGACGCGCTCTCCCAACTGAGCTACAGCCCCGCACCAAGGCGGCGGTGAGTGCCCCAGCCTGACGGCAAAGTCAAGGCGGCGCATAGTGGTTCAATCCCCCCCTGAAGGTCCTTCTGCAACCGAGCCCTTGCAGCTTGAACCCTTCTTCAAGATATAGGGGCTAATTCTTTCCTGCCGCGCGCTTGCGCGGCGCCCGGAAGGGGGCAGGAGGCATCATGCACGCATTATTCTGGTTGATTGACACAGCGCTTAGTCTTTTCGTCTGGGCGCTCATTATCGGGGCGGTGGTGTCCCTGCTGATTGCCTTCAATGTGCTGGATACGCGCAACCGCGCGGTCTGGGCGATTGCCGATTTCTTCCATCGTCTGACAGAACCGGCCTTACGGCCCATTCGCCGCTTCATCCCGAATCTGGGCGGCATTGATATCTCGCCCGTGGTGCTGATCCTTCTGTTGCAGGCAGCGCGTATTCTGCTGGCGGAAATCCAGTTCGGCCTGCTCGGCAGCGGCTTTGGTCGATGATCGGTTTTGGCGCGCCGAGGCAGGCGCGCTGCTGGTTCGCTTAAGAGTGCAGCCCAAATCGTGCCGCCCAGGGCTTGAAGGGCTGCGCCCCAGCGCCGATCGGCCAAGACTACGGGTGGCCGTGACCGAGGCGCCGGAAGATGGCCGGGCCAATCGCGCTGCCTGCGCCGCCTTGGCTTCGGCATTGGGGGTTCCCGCATCCTTGATTGAGGTTGCCCAAGGCGCGGCGGCGCGGGAAAAGACGCTGCGCATTTCGGGCGACCCTGCCCAGCTTATTTCACGGATTGAGGCTCTGTCATGACCGCACGCATTCTTGATGGCAAGGCGCTGGGGGCACGGCTGCGCGCCGGATTGGCTGAGCGCATCGCTGGGCTTTCCTTCAAGCCAGGGCTTCGAGTGGTGCGTGTGGGTGATGACCCTGCGAGCGGCGTTTATGTCCGCAACAAGGACCGCGCGGCGGCGGAAGCGGGTTTTGATAGCGCCACGATCCATTTGCCGGAAAGCACCAGCGAAGCAGCGCTGCTGGCCGAAATCGCCAAGCTGAATGCCGACCCTGCCGTGGATGGCATTCTGGTACAACTTCCCCTGCCGGCGCATATCCGGGCCGAGGCCGCGATCGCTGCTGTGGACCCAACCAAGGATGTGGATGGCTTCCACCCGCTCAACGCCGGGCGGCTGGCCGCCGGTGAGCCCGGCCTGGTGCCCTGCACCCCGCGCGGGGTGATGCATCTTTTGTCGGAATCGGGTGTTGCGCTGCGCGGTGCGCGGGCCTTGGTGCTAGGTCGGTCGCAGATTGTCGGTCGGCCCATGGCGCAATTGCTTTTAGGCGCGGATTGCACCGTGACCATTGCCCATTCCCGCACACGGGATTTGCCGGCGGAATGCCGGCGAGCAGAGATTCTGGTGGCAGCGGCGGGCCGGGCCGAGATGGTGCGCGGCGATTGGATTGCCCCCGGTGCCGTGGTGATCGATGTCGGCATCAATCGCCTGCCCGATGGCAAGCTGGTGGGTGATGTCGCCTATGCCGAGGCGGTCAGCCATGCCGGCGCCATCACCCCTGTGCCGGGCGGCGTTGGCCCCATGACCATTGCCTGCCTTTTGGAAAATACGCTCGAAGCAGCGCTGGCGCGGCGGTGAATGACTGTGGCCAGGCAAGGCGTTGTTTTGCCGCAGGGCACGGCACGGCTTGGCGATACTGTGTCGGGGTGATTCGAGGTCTTTGGGCAAGCGTCGCGCCCGAGGCGCCAGCTTGGATGATGCGCCGAGACTGGTTTTCCTGTCAGGCTTGCTGCGTCGAGTAGATTGAGCTGATGCCTGGGTCTTCCTGACAGCAAAGCCGGGCCTTGTTCCGGGGGCGGCGCTGGCGGGTGGGCTGCCGCGCGGTTCGGCTGCGACTGCCAGCCGGAGTTTTGACCCGATCTTGCCTTCCCTGAAGCTTCATGGCATATCTCCGAGACGTTCGCGGGCGTAGCTCAGGGGTAGAGCACAACCTTGCCAAGGTTGGGGTCGAGGGTTCGAATCCCTTCGCCCGCTCCAGTCGCCACCTAGCCGAACCGGGTTAGTGCCCCAGGCGACCACCTAAACCCCCTTGAAAACAAAGCTTTTTCTGGTGACCTTGAGGGGGCTCAAGCGGAACATTTCGGCGTTTTCTCTCCGAACCCGCAAATTCTCTCCAAAGCTTGAGGGTAGGCC
>JADCFP010000126.1 GCA_020249465.1 Roseomonas sp.
CAAGCCCCATCATCACCCCCCGTACTTATGAGCGCCCTTAAGATCGTCCATAAGAACAGATGACAGAGGCTTCACCGGGAAAGGAAGGTGGGGCTCCCCGGGTGGATACGGCCAGAGGCTTGGCGCCCAATGTTCGAACGCGGCCATTCCCAGAAGCTGCTGATGCCCATCATCACCTGTGAGATGCCAGACCAGGTGGATGCATTGCTGGCTGGAAAGCCGCGCGCCATACGCGAGCTTATCGCCCAAGCCTATCACCACATCCCAGACGCCGTACGCGCCATCAGCGAATATTGGATACAGGATAAGTATCCAGCTAAGGCTACAGAATAGGCCGAAAACTCACGTCAAGCAGAAAAGCCAGTGGGCCACAGACAACGGTTACCACGCAGGAACACACCCAACCAGTCAAGCTAAAAACAGTGGAGACCAGACAACGGTTAAGCGGATGGTCCGGACGCACCCGCTTTTCGAGATCAATGTAGCTGAACAGGGAACCCGCAACCGCGTCATTTCCACGCATCGCAACCTTAACCAAATGCGACGACAGTGAATCATAAACGCGGAAATCAGGGTACGAATTTCAGCAGCCTGCTAGTAGGTGAGTATCAGGTTGTCGTAGCCTAAGTCTGTCATCGCGAACCAATCCAACGGTGTCGCTGTGCCGGCCGCGAGAGCGGCCGCATCACCCATTCGGAACGCGCGAAGACCGAGCCCGCGCAGCAACTCCACCATCTGCGTGGCGGGGTAGCCGGCGTCGCTCATCTGCGGCGGCGACCACTCCATGACGATCTTGATGTTTGGCGAGCGCCTGATCACCGACGTCGCGCCTGACAACGCAGCGAATTCGTGGCCCTCGACGTCGATCTTCATAAAGTCCACAACCAGATCATTGGGCAGGATCGTGTCAAGGGGTTTCAGAGCGACATCGACGAGTTCGGTGTCGTCGAGCCGCTCCACGCCGACCGAGAGGCTAGCATTGGCGGCGCGGTTGCGCGGCACGGCCAAGACGGCGCGCGCCTCATGGTCGCCAACCGCGCCACGAAAGACGTCGACCGGACTCATCGACCAATTGATGATGAGATTGCGGTCGAGGAGCTTGAGGCAATTGGGGTTCGGCTCGACGGCGAAAACTCGGCCGCGACCCGAGCGGCCAATGCGGGACGCGCCGAGACAGGTGAAATAACCAAGATTGGCCCCGACATCCACGAACACCGTGTTCGCGTTAAAGGAACTCCAGAAATAGCTGGAGATGTCCGGTTCCCATTGACGATAGATAATCAGGTTTGGCGCCATGATCAGGTCGCTGGGATCTATCAGGAATTTAACGCCGTACACGGTTTGGACCAACATCTGCCCGTCTGGCATGGGAATGCCCACCGGGCCAACCAGATTGCGGACGTCCGTCGCCAAGCGCTCCAAACGCTCCAACTGGCCCTCCGTCTTGCTCAATTGAGCGGCCAATCGGGTCACCTGAGCCGAAAGCGTCGAGAAATCAACCACGCCGGCGGTCGCGGCTGGGATCGTCGCTTCCGGGGCGGAGATGGCGGCATCCAAGTGCAGTTCTGGTTTTTTTGCCATTTTCGGGGTCCTAAAATGCGCTATTTGAAGGTTCAACGCCAAGTTGGAGGACGGGCGCCTTTCGTTACTTTAGGGCACCGATCTGGGCGTGCCATCCTTGGCATCTCATAGCTTGATCCGCCAACGGAAACCAGGATGCCCCGGACCGACCGCCTCGCGGCGCGCCAGCGCCAGCATGCCTTCGGCAACCGCCTTTGTCGCGGCGTCGTTCGCCTGGTCTGAGGAGATCAGGGCGGCGATCGCCTCCCGCGCCCGCCGGCGCGCCGCGATGGCGCCGGCAATGTCGGCCGTCTCCGGCCGTGGCGTGCGCGGCTCCACGTAATGGCGTTTGGCCGAAGCGAACAGGGCCTGGGTGGCTGGCGAGCCCGGTGAAAACACGTGAGCGCCGATGAACAGCGTCGCCACATACTCCTCCCGAGAACCCAGGAGCTTCGCTTTGGTCTCGGCTTCCTCGGGCGTCATGTGCCGCCCCGCCAGTAGCGCCTGGCTAAGGATGATCAGATTCGCGTCAATCGACATAGTCGCGCGCCTTCCGCTTTAGTTTTATCGCGTCGGCATAGACAAGCTCGGCGCGCGCGGCCATGAGATCGACCTGGAAGTTCATCTCAAAGAGCTCACGAGCAGCCTGCGCCATCGCCTTACGCGCCTTCGGACTCCGCCCGAGGGCAATTAGCCGGTCCGCCGCGACTGCGACCTCCGAGCCATCCAGAGGGACCAAGTAGCCGGTCAAGCCTTCGACCACAACCTCCTTCAGTCCACCCGCCCGCGCAGCGACGACGACGGCGCCCGCCGCCATCGCTTCGATCGCGACCAGGCCAAAGCTCTCGTAGCGGCTCGGCATCAGGACGATGTCCACAGTGGCGTAGAAGTCGTCGAGCACCTCCCGGGTCACCTGCCCGTGGAAGGTCACCCGAGGGCTGGCCAAAAGCGCCGCCCCGCCATGCCGGTGGAAGAGTTCCATCGTCTCCGCGCCGAGCTTGTCGCCCAGGAAGTGGAAATGGGCCTCCGGCAGCGCCTCGTGGGCGACCGCGAACGCGGCCACCGCGATGTCGATTCCCTTGCGTGGCTCGAAGCGGCCGACGAAGGCAATTGAGACCGGGGCGTCGTCCCGGCGCATGGCGCGCCGCGACGGCTTCTGCGCGAAGGGGTCGTAGGTGCCATGCGGAACGACGCGCGCCCTCTCCGCGAGATCTACTCCGTAGGCCGCCCCGACATCCGCGACGATCGCCTCCGAGTTTGCTAAGACCACCGGTAAGTGTCGCAGCAGGCGCTCCTCCGCCGCGATCATCTTGTCGACCATGAGGTGTCGGTAGAGAGGGCGCTCGTTCCACTCGCCCTTAAAAGGCAGGGCCATGGCATAGCTGGTGTGCAAGCTCATGACGACCGCTACGTCATCAAGGTCCGGCAGGCTCGCGCCCTCGGTGTCCCAGATGGGGAAGGAGGCGACGTCGAGCCCGACGCTGCGCAGGCTATCAATCTCCAGGGCGACGCCCGCGACCCAGGACGCGATGTTCGGCGGCAGGTCGTAGGTCGCCATCATGACCTGGCCCAACTGGTGGTCAGGGAGGATTCTGTGGGTCCAAAAGCCATCCTCAAAGCGCACGCTGGGCTGTTGGGAGGCGAGCGCTATGACGTGGACGGAGTGGCCTCGCGCTGACAAGCCGCGCGCCATCATAGAGGTCCACCGGGCGACCCCTGCCTCGTTGTCAGGCGGGAAGGACTGGCTGACCAGCGCGATCCGCATTCCCATGTTGCGGATGTAGGGGCGCATCGGTTCGGCGGCGGCGGCGCGCCGCGCGTCCAGGTCACCCTGGCCGCGCTTGTCCACGGTGGCCAGCTCCCTACCCTTTTCGATGCCCCAAAGGACATCCTGATCGAGCGAGGCGCCGTGGCGCTGGCTGATCTCCCCGTGCTCAACCATCCATTTGTTCGCACGCAGCAGCTCGTCCCGGTACGCTACGCGTTGACGCGATACCTCGCCATCGAGGCCACTGCGCCGCTCCTCCCGTGCGCCGTGGGAGCTGATGAAGTAGCTCTTGCTAATGGCGCTCGGATAGAGTGTCTTCGGGACGCGCTTCTCGCTGCGCAACGACGAGGGGGCAAACTGGTGATAAACCAACGCGCGTGGTTCGTAGCGGATCTCGTAGCCCGCGTCGATAATCCTCAGGCAGACATCCGTCTCATCAAGAAGATAAGCGAAGACGTTGTCGAAGCCGCCGATCTCGCGCAGCACGTCTCGGCGAAACGAGGAATTGGTGCCCAGTAGGCTCGGGTAAAAGGGCGAGCCCCTAAAGCACAAGGGCCGTTCGTCAAAGAAGTCGGAGACCGACTTCGCGTTGCCGAACCGGTCGCAGACCGTTTTTTGGACCTGGTAGCGCACCCCCGTATTGTCAATGGTGAAGCCGCCGACACCCCCCACCGCCGGATTCGTATAATGGTGCGCGAGCTGTGTAAGCCAATCGGGGCTCGGAACGGCGTCGTCATCGATAAAAGCGACGACGTCTCCTGCTGCCAACTCGATGCCGATATTCCGGGACATCGCGAGGTTAGCGTCCGCGCACTGGCCGATCTTGATCGAGCCGGCGTAGCTGTCGATGATCGCTTGACTATCGTCGGTCGAGGGGCCGTTGACCACCACGACTTCGAAATCCTGGTACGATAATCCCCGCAAGCCGCTAAGGGCGTCGCCCAACCATCTACCTCGGTTGAGCGTGTTGATTACGATCGAAAAGCTCAAACTCATGAAAATACGCTCCGGTCTTTCCGAGCTACTAGGGTGAGTAAGTCGCGGTTGACGGTCGCGAAGTCGTTCATTCCAACGAGGCGACAGCATAGATCCCCCACTGAGCCGCAAGCGGACATGTGCTCGGCGATCTCCGAGAAGGTCGGGGTCCTGTGGAGGAAAAGCCGGACAAGCGCATCGACCGCGTCCTTAGTTACCGGCACCTCGAGGGGAGAGAGGGGGCGCGAGAGGTTCAACCAATACTCCAACACGGTGGAGCGTGCTCTGGTGGAGTGGGCTCCACCGGTCCGCGCGAGGGTGAAATCAATTAATCCAAGCATCTCCGTCGATGTCTCGCCCAGCGCGAACGCGGTCAAGTAGTTGATGGACGCCTCGGGGTATTTGCCCGACTCCTTGAGCATGTGGGCGTATTGGACGCGGTAGCCCACGTGGTTCGGGTAGAGGTTGAGCCCGCTCCAGTAGTGATACTCTGCATCGCTCCAATTGCGCTGGTCACGCGCCGCGTCGCCCGCCGCCACGTGGGCCTTGAACGCGTCGTCCAAGTCCGCGAGTGTCGGGACATAGCGCCGAGCCAACCGTGGATCCAACAGCGAAGCGGCGGTGATGCGCATCGCGCCCGGCACATCGAGTGACCGGTTTAGCTGTGGCGCTTCCGCCTTCAGGACGCGGAACACCTCGACGATCGCGTCGCCGCCGGCCAGTGTGGAGAAGGGGCGTTGGGCGACCTCGAATGTGAGGGGCTCGTCCGGCGCAATGCCAAAGGCGTCCTCCAAGCGCGCGCGCGGTCGCTTGTTCACGTTTTTTGCTTCAGAAAACATTCCGCCCCTTACAATCATAGTATCTATATCCCTCCCCTGCTTGGCATGGCCCGCCGCCCGCCGCGCCTCGGCGCGAAAGGCCGTGAGCTTGGCGACAGCTGATCGGTTGGCTGGATCGAGTTCAGCCGCGCGTACGCGAGCGGTCAGAGCGCTTACAAAACGTCGGCGCAGCTTCAGAATGGACGCGAGAAGCAGATATCCCGACGCCGTTCCAGGCTTGAACTCTACCAACCGCCTGGCGCGGATTTTAGCGTCTTCGAGCGCGCCCGCTCTCATCAAAGTCTCTCTTAACGGCGCGAGAGAGTCGACAATCCCAGGATCGCGACCCGTGGCGACGTCGCGGGCGCTCGACGCCGCTGTGAAGTACCGCCGCGACCGCGCGGCATCACCCTCGTCAACAACGTTGCTGGGTGAGACGTCTGACTGGCGCAACGCCCAGCGTCTCAGCACTCTTGTGAGATCCACCGTGAAACTCTACTCCTCATGAACTCAACGTTTTATAAGTTTTCCGATTCGATATTTTAGCGGGTTTTGTTGCGGGCATCAAGTCGCGGCGGTGAACCGCCCCGGGTAAGCCATCGGCTCCATCCTATTTGGAAGTTGGAGCCTCCGACAAACCCGGGGCGGTTCAATCCGCCGTCGCCAGCCCAGCCTCCTGCTCCTTCAGCATCCCAATAATCTGCAACTCAGAAAATCGGCTTCTTCTCATAGCTTCTGCTCCTTCAAAAAATCGGGCTGACTCTACGTCAGAATGAGGGAACTTTCGGGGGGCAGGTTACAGACAGCGGTTACGCCCCAGCGCTTAGCGAGATAGAACGGAAGCACCGAGCCGATTAAAGCTGCTGCCAGTATCATCCACATAAAACGATCCACCAACGCTGCGCGGCTCAAAATGATGCCGCCCGCGGATAACACGTGGAAGGGCTGGCAGGCACAATACGCGGTCCACCTTTCAGGGCATGCGCGAAGCAATTAAGGCAGGGAAAGAGGCGGAGCCAAATCGGCTTTAAAGCAAGTGAAGCGGGCGATGGGATCAGGATTGGAATGAGCCGAGCAGAACCGACACGGACCTGCCATTCGTTATGCTGACAGGGATCCCTAGGGATCCGCATCAAGGGGTGCGGTTTTCAGTCTGTTTGTGACTATGCCCTAACCCATTGATTTGACTGGTGGGCGCACAAGGATTCGAACCTTGGACCCGCTGATTAAGAGTCAGCTGCTCTACCAACTGAGCTATGCGCCCGTCGCCGAAAACCCTATCGGCTTTGCCACGACGCTTCATACTGCCCGGCGCGGTTTTGTCCAGCCCCTCGGGCCCTTTCTCACCAGGCTGACCCGGCGAACCGGGGCTAAACGCCTGTTTCGACGTATTTTCCAGGCTATCGGATGATTCGACTTGGCGTGAGAATGCGCTAGCATTCGTCTTAGACCGAAATTCTTGGGGGAAGCTTCCATGCTGAAACGCAAAAACCTACTCGCCGCCGCAGCCGCCTTCGGCCTTGCATTACCAGGCATCGCCGCGGCCCAGGCGCCGCAATTCTTCCGCATCGGCACGGGCAGCGCCGGCGGGACCTACTACCCGGTCGGCGGCATCATCGCGAATGCCATTTCCTGCCCGCCCGGCGCGCCATGCGGCGATGCAGGCGGCACGGCGGGCGTGCCCGGCATGGTCGCGGTGGCGCAGGCCACGCAAGGTTCGGTGCAGAATGTCGCCATGGTGCAGGCCGGCAATGCTGAGGGTGGCTTCACGCAATCCGATGTCTCTCACTGGGCCTTTACGGGCACAGGCCTGTTTGAAGGCCGGCCAAAGGCAGATCGCATCCGCTTTGTCGGGCATTTGTTCCCCGAACATATCCACGCCGCTGTGCGCCGCGACAGCCCCATCCGCAATTTTGAAGATTTGCGCGGCAAGCGCATCGCAATTGGTCTGCAAGCCTCTGGCGCGCGCATCGGGTCAGAGCTGATCCTTTCAGCGTTTGGCCTGAATGCCGGGCGTGAATTCACGGCGGAATATCTGAACCAGGCTCAGGGCACAGAGCGCATGCAGGATCGCGGGCTTGATGCCACCATCACCGTGGTCGGCTATCCGGCAGCTGCCTTCACGGAATTTTGCAGCCGCACCGGCTGCCGCTTCCTGCCCATTCCACCTGCTCAGGCAGCGCGCGTGATTGAACGCGCCCCCTTTTATGGTCAGGGCATTATTCCGCGCAGCGCCTATGAAGGGCTGGAGGCGGATGTGCCAACGCTGACCGTGGGTGCTGTGCTCGTGGTGCGTGACAGCTTGCCGGAAGAACTTGTCTATAATGTCACGCGTTCCCTTTGGTCTGATGTGACGCGTGGCCTGCTTGATCGTGGCCATGCCAAGGGGCGCGAGATTGTGAAGGAAAACGCGCTGCAAGGCCGTGGCGTTGTGCCCTTCCATCCGGGGGCTGAGCGTTTCTATCGAGAAGCCGGCATTCTGCGCTGAATAAAGGGTAATTGGCCGTGACCGTAAAGAATGAAGGCGGCGCGGCCGCCCAGGCAAAGCTCGACCTTGATGCCGCGGCCGAGCTTGAAAAAAAATATGACAGTGAAATGCAGTTCCGGAATCTGTCGGGCTTTGCCGCCCGGCTGGTACCGGCGCTGCTCGTCGCCCTTTCAATCTTTCACTATTATACAGCAGGTTTCGGTATCCTGACCGAGCATTGGCATAAGGCGATCCATGTCGCCGCCGTGCTTGGCCTGATTTTCCTGATGTTCCCAACGAAGCGCAATTTCGGCCCCACACTTGGCGGCATTCCGCTGTATGATTGGGCCTTCGCGTTGTTGGTGGCCGCAGCCTGTCTTTATTTGCCGATTATTTTTGATGAACTCACCTTCCGTATCGGCATGCCCAATACCGCCGATATGGTTATGGGCACCATTATGGTGGTGCTGCTGCTTGAAGCGACCCGCCGCGCCATGGGCTGGGTGCTGCCGGCCATTGTGATTGTTTTTATTCTTTACGGGCTTTACGGCAATCACCTGACTGGCGTGCTGGCGCATCCGGGCGCCAGCTGGGAAGGCTTCATCAGCCATGTCTATCTGACGCAGGAAGGCATTTTCGGTATTCCCGTGAAGGTGGTGGCCACCTTCGTCTTCCACTTCGTGCTGTTTGGCGTGCTGGCTACACGCATGGGGCTTGGGCAATTTTTCATTGACCTGGCAGCGATTGCGGCTGGGCGCTATCCGGGCGGTCCGGCCAAGGTTGCCGTGGTGTCTTCCGCCATGTTTGGCACCATCAGCGGTTCTTCCATTGCGAATACCGTCACCACGGGATCGCTCACGATCCCTGCCATGAAGCGCATTGGCTATAAGCCGCATTTCGCAGGTGCGGTGGAAGCGGCGGCGAGTGCGGGCGGGCAGATCACGCCCCCCATCATGGGGGCTGCGGCCTTTGTGATGATTGAATTCCTCAATATCCCTCTGACGACTTTGCTGATCGCCGCCGCGATTCCAGCCTTCATGCATTTCTGGGGCGTCTTTGTGCAGGTACATTTCGAAGCAAAGAGGCTTGGCCTGCGCGGCATGCCAGAATCGGAAATTCCGAAGCTTTGGCCGACCATCAAGCATGGCTGGCCCACCGTTATTCCGCTTGTTCTGCTGGTGGGCGTCATTATCGAAGGCTTCACGCCTTATCTCGCGGCCTTCACCGGCATCACCGCCTGCATTGTGGTGGGTTTCCTCAATCCGCGTCAGCGCCTGACGCTACGCGATTTGTGGGATGCGTTTGATATCGGGTCGCGCTATGCGCTGGCCGTCGGCGCTGCTGCGGCGGCGGTTGGGATTGTGGTGGGTGTTGTGACACTCACCGGTGCGGGCTTTCGCATTTCCTTTATGGTAACGCAGGCAGCCGCGCAAACGGCTGAATTCTTTAGGCCGATTATTGAAATACTGCCTGCCGGCATGGCTTCCATGCAAGGCCTGACACTGTTCCTGACGCTGGTATTTGTAGCGTTGGTCTGCATCGCCATGGGCTGCGGCATTCCAACAACAGCGTTATACATTGTGCTTGCCGCGATTGCGGCGCCTGCGGTGCAGCAGCTTGGTGTGCCGCCACTCGCGGCGCATCTTTTCATTTTATACTACGGGATTCTCGCTGACCTGACGCCACCTGTCTGTGTTGCGGCCTATGCTGCCGCGGGTATTGCCGGTTCAAACCCATTTCGCACAGGTATCACCGCTTTTCGGCTTGGGCTTGCCAAGGCAACCGTGCCTTTTGTTTTCGCCTATTCACCGGCCATGCTGATCATGGTGGATGGCTTCACCTGGGGCGACTTCCTGTTCACCACCATCAGCTGTGCGATTGGCGTTCTGGTCTTGGGCATTGGCATGACGGGTTTTGCCTTTACCCATATGGGGCTTGGCGCCCAGGCCATCTTGGTGATTTCGGCGCTTCTCATGATTTCACCGAATATCCCAATGACCTTGACCGGGGCTGTGCTGGCGTTGCCGGTATTCCTGCTGAATTGGCGGAAATCGCAGCGCAGCGCCCCAAGCTGAGCGCCTCTATCCCTTTTCCAACACCGCACGCAGCTTATGCAGCAACGCCTCCCGCGCGGCATCATCGCGCGCCTTTTCCGTGGCGCTTTCAATCGCGAGCATCAGCGCCGCGCGCTGATTATGCCAATCGGGGCGCATGCTCCGCGCCGGATCGGCACGGCGCCCCTTGGTATCCTGGCGCCTGGGTCTTGCGCCCTGCGGAAGTGTCCATCGTTCATCCAGAACAGGCATGATCACCTGATCTGCCGCGGCAATGCCGCCTTCGGTCAAGCGTTGTGCGAGCGCTTCCATCGCCGGCGCTTCGCCATGCATCAGAAACACGCCCCCGGAAACACGCCCGCGCGCGGTCAGCCAGCGCACCAATTCCGCCGCATCCGCATGGCCTGAGAAATCACGGATTTCGGTGATATGCGCCTCCACGCGGATCGTCTCTCCCTGAATACGGACTTCGCGTTTGCCTTCCTGCAACAACCGCCCCAGCGTGCCTTCTGCCTGATAGCCTGTCAGCATCACGGTCGCCGCAGGGCTCCAAAGCCAGCGCTTCAGATGATGGCGAATGCGCCCGGCATCGCACATGCCGGACCCGGCGATGATGATGTGAAACCCCTCGGCTTCCGCAATCCGCCGGCTCGCTTCGCCACTTTCGGTCGGGCGGATCCATGGCGAACGCAAGGCCTGGGCGATGGAAGAACCGTTTTCGAGCGCCTCCGCATGTTCCAGAAACACCTCGGTCGCGCGGATCGCAAGCGGGCTATCCATGAAAATCGGCACTTGAGGAATGGTGCCGGCCTGCATCAGCGTCACCAAATCCCAGCAAATCTCTTGCGTCCGTTCCACCGCAAAGGCTGGGATCAGCAGCACGCCATCAGGCTTCGCCGCCGCTTGCACAATGGCTGCAAGCTTCGCGCGCCGTTCCACATGATCAACGCAGGGCTTATCCTCATCACCATAGGTGCTTTCCATGAACACGTGATCCAGCGCTGCGGGCGCTTCGCTTTCATGGTGAAACACCGAACAATCCGGCCCCAAATCACCCGATACCAGTACGCGCACCGGCGCTTCCTTGCCGTCAGCGCATTCGATTTCGATGGAAGCCGAACCCAGCATATGCCCAGCATTCCACCAGCGCGCCCGCACCCCGGGCACGGGTTCCACCCAGCGCCCGAAGGGCACCGCGCGAAAGGCCGAAAGCACCGCGGCCGCATCCGCAACCGTGTAAATCGGGTGTACCGGTGCGCGTCCGCGATGGCGGTTGCGGCGATTGAGCTGCGCCACCTCCATTTCCTGCACATGGCCGGAATCTGGCAGCATCACGGCGCAAAGATCAGCCGTGGCGGCGGTCGCGTGGATCACGCCGCGAAAGCCGGCCGCCTTCAGCTTGGGCAACAATCCAGAATGGTCGATATGCGCATGGGTCAATAGCACCGCGTCAATCTCGCGCGGGTTAAAGGGAAACTCCTCCCAATTCAGGGATTTCAGAGTTTTCGGCCCCTGAAACATGCCGCAATCCACCAGAAAGCGGCTCCGCCCGGTATCGAAAACCAGGCAATAGCCGGTGACGGTGCGTGCCGCGCCGCAAACCCTGACTGATAAGGCCATTTTTTCCTCCCCAGCATCCGCTCTGGGCTGTGCAAGAGCAAACCTTGTCCCTTGGCGGGGCTTTGTCCAGCATTCCCGCACGGCTGCCGATTTGTATTGATAAAAGACAAAAATAGGCAGAGAATGAACGAAATGGACGGGGCCGCGCAAAGGTCCTCGCCATGAAGGCAAAGCGAGGAAGCAGGCAATCATGAACCCGCTTGATGTCACGCGTTCGATGATGGATGGCCTTGGGGCCGAAGGCGATGTCTGCATGAAATGCGGATCACGCTCCCTTGGGCTTTGCGCGCCGCTGGATGCTGCCGCCCTCGATGACATGGCCGCAGATAGCGAAAGGGTTACGCTGGAACCGCGTGCACCGATTTTCCACCAGGGCGATGATGCGCGCTATGTCTATACGCTGACCGAAGGCATGGCTCGGCTGATGCGCGTGCTGCCGGATGGCCGGCAGGCCGCGATCGGATTTCGCTTCGCTGGCGATATTCTGGGCTTCACGCCTTCGGAAGAACATGCCTTTGGTGCGGAAATGCTGACCGGTGGGCGGGTCTGCCGCATGGAACGCCGCCGCCTGGAGCAGTTGTTCCGTCGCTATCCGCTTCTGGAACGCCGCTTTTTGGATCTCTGCGCGCGGGAATTGGCACAAAGCCAGGAACACATCATGGCGCTGGGCCGCTTCACCGCGGAAGAACGCGTGGCGGCCTTTCTGCTTTCGCTAGTGGATGCGCAACGCCGCCGCAGCCACAAGGGACCGGTGTTCGACCTGCCAGCCACCCGCGCCGATATCGGGGAATTCCTTGGCCTGACGCTTGAGACTGTGAGCCGCGCGATTTCGAGCTTCCGCCGCCGCAATCTGATCCGCCTGCATGGGCAAAGCGGCATTGAAATCCTGAATGAAGACGCGCTGACCGCCCTTGGCACCGGTGAGGGTGAGGACGCGGCCTGAAGCCAGCGGCATTCACGGCCGCCTGCTGCTGCGATAGACTTCGCGTAGCATAAGGAAACCGCCCATGCCCGATTTGCCGCGTCAGGTGGATATCGCCGAAGAAGGCCCGCGTGAGGGTTTTCAGATCGAAAAGAACTCCATCGCCAGCGCTGACAAGATCGCGCTGGTTGATGCGCTTTCGGCAACCGGCCTCAGGCATATTCAGGTGGCATCCTTTGTCTCACCGAAGCTGGTGCCTGGCTGGGCCGATGCGGAAGCGGTGGTCGCGGGCTTCACGCCCAATCCCGATATTCACTACACCGCGCTCTGGTTCAACGCAGCTGGGTTGGATCGCGCGCTGGCCTTCAAGGATCGGCTGCATCTTTTCGGGTCCATCAGCCTTGCCGCGTCTGAGGCGTTTTCGCTGAAGAACCTAAACCGCGATCGCGCCGGGCAGATTGAGGCCATGCGCAAGCAAACCGCTGCGCATATCGCGGCCGGCGTGCCGGTGACGCGCATTGGGCTGCAAGCCGCCTTTGGCTGCAATTACGCCGGTGATGTCGCGCCTGCGCAGGTGATGGGAGCAATCGCGGATGGCTTGGAAATCGCGGCAGAAGCAGGGGTCACCATTCGTGACTTGACCCTGGCTGATACGATGGGCTGGGCCAATCCGCACCAGATCGAAACCGTGATTGGCGAAGTGCGCAATCGATGGCCGGAATTGCGGCTTGCGCTGCATTTGCATGACACACGCGGGCTTGGCATTGCCAATGCCATGGCCGGGCTGCGTATGGGTGTGGCGCGTTTTGATGCCGCAGTCGGTGGCCTTGGCGGTTGCCCCTTCGCCGGCCAGCCAGGCGCGCCTGGCAATATCGCGACCGAGGAATTGGCGCTGCTCTGCGCCGAGCTTGGCATTGCAACCGGCATTGACCTGGAAGCGCTGGTGGAAGCGGGCAGGCTTGCGGAACGCATTCTGGATCGGCGCCTGCCAAGTGCCGTATTGCGCGGCGGGACTCTGGCACGGTTTCGCCCGCGCGCGGCTTGAGTTTCTGGGCCGGGATGATGCCATGACGAGATGTTTTCGAAAGGCGAAGAGATGGTAAGCGTTGAGTTTATCTTGGAAGACCCACAAATGCCGCGTACCATCTTTTGGGAGCGGACCCTGGCTATCCTGCACGCCATCCCGCAATCCGGCGGGTCGCGCATCCATATCCCTGGCGAGGATGTCGCCATGGAAACCAATTGGCCGCGTTATGCCAATATGGGTTCCGCCTATGTTCGTGGTCTGGGTCATGATCTTTCAGCGTCTGGCGTTGTAATTCGATACTACACGCAGCTTGCGGATTGGGCGCACAGACA
>JADCFP010000127.1 GCA_020249465.1 Roseomonas sp.
AGCTGCGAGCCCATGATCGAGACCGATCCCGCCATGGCTGAGGGCCATACGAAACGACCACGCTCCAGCCGTTTGGCATAAAGCGACATGCCAAGCCCATCATGCCAGAGGATCTTGATCAAATCACCGCGGCGACCACGAAAGACAAAGAGATCACCCGCATGAGGATCACGGCCCAGTGATTGCTGTACCTGGGCCGCGAGGCCGTTCATACCACGTCGCATATCCGTATGGCCCGACGCCAGCCACACACGCATGCCGGGTGGAACTGTCAGCATCAGCGCAGCGCACCGATGATACAGGATAGCGCGGGCAGACTGAGTGCCGCGCTGATTTCCAGCCGCGTGCCATTAGCAAGCGTGATGGTGATCGCACGATGATCTGGCGGCGGTGGGGCATCGACTTGCAAGGGCGCCGCCGATGGCGCACTGGCCGCCGCGATTGGCTCAGCCACAGCACTTACTGCATCGACGACTACTGGCAGAAAACCGGGTGGATCAGACATTGTTAGCCTGCCAGCGCGCGCTTGCTTGCGCCAAGTCCAGAGAATGCTCCGGCTGATCTCATGCCGACGCGCGACCTCCGCAACCGTAGCGCCAGCCTCATCAGCCTCAGCCACAATCCGAAGCTTATCAGCCACAGACCAGCGGCGGCGGCGCTCAACCCCAGAAATCATCTCAAGCCCCATCGTTGCCCCCCGTACTTATGAGCGACCTTAAGATCGTCCATAAGAACAGATGACAGAGGCTTCACCTGAAAGGGAAGGTGGGACTCGCCGGCTTTCAATTACCCACATCTCTGATGGGGCATTTGCTCTGAGTGAATCATTTGTGATTCTGTTTGTGACGCTGATTCGCGGAGGCGTCACGGATGAGTGGGGAGAAGGTAGTCAATACATGCGGCTGGCATGACCAGGAGGTGGTTGGGGCGGGGCTGCCGGACAAGCGGCTGGCGAGGCGATTGCGGTGCCTTCTGGATCAGATGTCGGCATCGCCTGGCCAACCTGTCCCGGCTGCGTGTGGCGACTGGGCGGCGACCAAGGCGGCCTATAGGTTCTTTGATAATCCACGCGTCACAGAGCACGGCGTTCTGGCTGGTCATTTTGCGGCAACTGCCGCCAGGGTTGCTGCGAGTGAGGGGCCGATCCTGATTTTGCAGGATACGACCGAGTTTATCTATAACCGCGCGCAACCTGGCATGATCGGCTTCACCAAAACCATCAATGGCGGGCGCTACAAGGCGGGTCGTCCTAATGTGCGTACCTTGTGCGGGATGTTGATGCATTCCAGCTTGGCGCTGAACCTGAGCGGCACGCCGATTGGATTGACCGCGGCAAAGTTTTGGACACGAAAGAAGTTCAAGGGCAGCTGGGCGCTTAGGCGGCATGTGAACCCGACACGCATGCCAATTGAGACGAAGGAGAGCTATCGATGGCTTGAAAACTTACGTCAATCTATGGCGCTGTTAGGCGAGCCCGAGCGCTATATTCATGTGGGCGATCGGGAAAGCGACATCTACGAGCTTTTTTGCCTAGCAGAAGATCTTGGCACAAATTTCCTGGTTCGCGTGCAGGCAAACCGCCTTGCCGATACACCCGCCACTACGGCGAAGAATACGGCGCACAGGGTATTTGCGCAGCTATCAGCAACGCCTTGGGCGGGGCAACATCACGTGTTGATCGGCCAAGATGAGGCTGCAGTCGTGAAGGTTAAATTTGCCTCGATCGGGACCTTGCCGCCCGTGGGAAAGCAGAAGCGTTATGCATCGCGGCTTCTCACCTATATCCACGCTCTTGAGATCGATCCACCAGCAGGCCGCCCGCCGATTGACTGGCGACTGGTGACAAATCTACCAGTCGCTGACTTCGCAGCCGCCGTCGAGAAACTTGGCTGGTATGCTCTGCGCTGGAAAATTGAGACGTTCCACAAGGTCATGAAGTCTGGGTGCCGGGCTGAGGAGACGAGGCTTGAAACCTCTGATCGACTGGCGAAGTTTCTTGCTCTCATTGCGGTGGTGAGCTGGCGCATCTTTTTTCTCACAATGACGGCAAGGAACAAGCCCGACGCCACCCCGAGCTCAGTTTTCACCTCCGCCGAGATCAATGTGCTCGACCAAATTGACGCTTCCAGGCCTACCCCGCGTCTGCACGACCGGAGCTTGGCCGCTTACTTGCTCCAGATCGCTATGCTCGGCGGGTACCTCAACCGCAACCACGATCCGCCACCCGGGAACATGGTCATATGGCGCGGATTGACGCGTCTTCACGATATCGCCCGTGGCATACATATCGGCTCAAAACGACGATGTGGGTAATTGAAAGACTCGCCGGATGGTTACGAAATTTCTGCCGAAATTCGAGAGGGAAATTGGCATTCAGGTTAAGGTTGAATACGTCTATAGAGCTGGCTCGGTTTGTTTGAACAGTTCTGGTGCGTTTCCTAAGTGGTTTTCTGCCTTGGTTAGGCCGCCATCGGGATTGATGGCAGCGCGGTAAAATAGGCATCGTCCGGCGTCCGCCCGTCAAGGCTCGAATGGGGCCGACGGGTGTTGTAGAAGCCATCGATGTATCGGCCAAGCGAAGCCCGCGCCTCAG
>JADCFP010000128.1 GCA_020249465.1 Roseomonas sp.
CGCGACAGTATTGATGGCGGCGATGGCAATGACTGGGTTTCATATAGCGGCCACACCGGGGATGTCACGGTCAATCTAGGTGCTGGCAGCAGTTCCGGCGCGGCTGGCAATGATGTGCTGGCAAGGATTGAAAATGTCCTTGGCGGCGATGGCAATGACAGCATCGTCGGCGATGTCAACGCGAATATCCTGGATGGTGGCAATCGCAATGACACGCTCATCGGCGCTGCTGGCAATGACACGCTGATCGCGGGCAATGGCACGGATTCACTTTCGGGCGGCAATGATGCCGATAGCCTGCAGGGCGGGATCGGCCTTAGTCAGTACCTCTATGGCGACAACGGGAATGACACGTTGGTCGCGGGCGGGGGCAATGATCAGCACCTCTTTGGCGGCGCTGATGCCGATAGCCTGCAGGGCGGGAACGGCGTTCGTCAGCGCCTCTTTGGCGAATCCGGGAACGACACGCTGGTCGCGGGCGAGGGCGGCAATCAGCAGCTCTTTGGCGGCGCTGATGCTGACAGCCTACTGGGCGGCACCAACAATGACACGTTAGATGGCGGCGATGGTAATGACACGCTGGCTGGCGCTGCTGGGGATGATTCGATCGATGGCGGTATTGGCGATGACCTGATCAGCAGCAATATCGGCATAGACACCCTATCCGGCGGTGCAGGTAACGACAGCATTACCGGATCATCCTCTGTAAGCAATGTGCTTTTTGGGGGCACTGGCGATGATTCGGTGTCCGCGTTCACCGGGCCTGCGACCATTTGGGGTGAGGAGGGGAATGATACTGCGTATGCAATTGCTGGTTTTATTGACGGTGGATTAGGTAATGATTCGATATATTCATTTACCGGAACCGCCTTGGGCGGGGCAGGTAATGACACGCTCATTTCGTCGGTTTTAAACGAAAGCCTGAATGGTGGGGATGATTTTGACATAGTTTCCTATGCAGGTATCAACTCAGCAATCACCGTCAATCTAGCAGCTGCAGGTGGCTTCCAGACAACTGGTGGCGGTGGCAATGATACGCTGATCAACATTGAAGGCGTCATTGGCGGTAATGGCGATGACGTCATTCTTGGCGATGGCAGTGACAATTTCTTTATTGGCGGCAACGGCAATGACGTCCTGAATGGCGGCAATGGCAATGACACGCTGGATGGCGGCGCTGGCGATGACAATTTGGTCGGCTCTTTCGGTAATGACCTGCTCATTCTTGGTGGCGGGAATAATACGTCCCAAGGTTCCATCGGCTCCGATACCGTCATCCGCAGCAATGAGGCTGGCAACAACAAACTGTCTGACTCGAACGACCCATCCAATCCAATTGACGTTGTGGATTACTCGGCAGTCACCGCCAACATCACCGCAAGCACGACCCGCGCAACGATTGCGGGCCTTGGCAATGATACTTGGACCGGTTTTGAGAGATACCTGCTTGGTTCGGGCAATGACAGTTTCTTGGGCGGCAATGGCAGCCAAACCGTTGAAGGCGGCGCGGGCGAAGACACGCTGGATGGCGGCGCGGGCAATGACTCGCTGGTCGGCGGCAATGGCACCGATTGGGCCAGTTACGCGAATGCCGGCGGCGGTGTCACGGTTAATCTTGGTACGGGTCGTACTGATGGCGCGGATGGCAATGACAGCCTGACGGGCATTGAAGCTATCCTTGGCGGCAATGACAATGACAGCATTCTTGGCGATAGTGTCGCCAATAATATCCTGCGTGGCGGCATTGGCGACGACACCTTAAATGATCCGGGTGGTAATGACACTTTGTTCGGCGATGCCGGCAATGATCGGCTTTCGTCAGCCGCCGGCATTGCCTATCTTGATGGTGGCGATGGTGGCGACACCATGTCTGCGCTTAACAACAGCACCATGGTCGGCGGTGCTGGCAATGATTTCTTCCGGTCCAGGGAAAGTGGTCAGTATATTGATGGCGGTACTAATGATGATGTCGTGGATTACACCTTTGGCAACACAGGTGCGGTTTCTGTCAATCTGAGTAATACGTCCCAGACCACGGGCGGCAGCGGGAATGATACGCTGATCAGTATTGAAGGCCTGATTGGTACCTCCAGTAATGATACCCTGATCGGTAATTCCAGCAATAATACATTGGATGGCAGCGATGGCAGTGACACGCTGGTCGGCGGCGGCGGTAGTGACTGGGTGGCGTTTGTTGCATCCAACCAATCCGTCACCGTGGATATGGTTGCAGGGACAGGATTTGACGGGTGGACTGATAACTTCTCTGGCTTCAGCAATGTTCTTGGCAGCGCTCATAACGATAACATTCTGGGTGATGGCCTAGACAATACCTTGGATGGCGGCGGCGGTGCCAACACCATCCTCGGCGGCGCTGGGAATGATTTCATCTACGATTATTATGGGTCAGGGAATCGCTTCAGCGGCGGCACCGGTAATGATACTTTATCCTCAACCCAAGGCACGGCAACGCTATCGGGCGATGATGGCAATGATGTGATTTGGGCCAGCCAAGCCTCCATCGAAGGAGGTGACGGCGATGACTTTGCGATGAGTGTCTTTGGCGGCACCGTCTCTGGCGGGGCTGGCAATGATTATGTCTTATCTGGCTTTTACGCTGAAAGTCTGGATGGCGGCGCCGATCATGATATTGTTTCATATTCCTGGACGAGCAGTGATATTACCGTTACTCTCGCGAATGAAAATCAGACAATAATTGGCCATGGCAGTGATACGCTGCGGAATTTTGAAGGTCTTGAGGGCGGTTCCGGTAATGACAGCCTAACCGGCAATACAGGCAACAATAACCTGTTTGGCGGCAATGGCAATGACACGCTGGATGGCGGTGAGGGCGATGACCAGCTGGATGGCGGTGAAGGCGATGACCGGCTGTATGGCGGCGCCGGCAATGACACGCTGCTTGGTGGCAACGGGACTTTCAACTTGCTTTATGGTGACGCCGGCAATGACTCGCTTGTCGCGTCCGGTACCGGTGGAGCGCATTTCGAAGGTGGCAACGGCGACGATACGCTTGTTGGCGGCACAGGAGCATCAAGCAATAACTACTATGGGGGGATCGGCAACGATAGTTTCCTCGCCACCGGCGGTTCCAATCAAAACTTTTACGGCAATGAAGGGAATGACACGCTTTCTGTAGGTGCCAGTGGCATTCAGGCCATTGGGGGTAGTGGTGATGACAGCATTGTCGGTAGCGGCAGCATGGGGTTGCCGCGATTCGATGGGGAGGCCGGGAACGACACCATCGCCCTGAATGCGGTTGGCGCACTGAATTTGCAGGTAATTGGTGGCGCCGATAACGACAGCCTTGTTGGCTTCAGCGGCAATGATGTCCTGATTGGCGATGATGCCTTTGGTTCGCTCACAGGCGATGACACGCTCCGTGGCCTTGATGGCAATGATTCTCTCTATGGTGGCAACGGCAATGACGTTCTTATCGGCGGCAATGGCAATGACAGCTTGTTTGGCGGCGATGGGACAGACTGGGCCAACTATTCCGATCTGACCTCAGCCTTTTCTGCCGTTACGGTTGATCTTGAGGCCGGGCGTGCCAACTCCGCTAATGGCAGTGATGGCCTGTCCGGAATTGAAAACGTTCTCGGTGGTGGTGGCGAAGACAGCATCCGTGGTGATAGCCTTGCCAATATCCTGGATGGTGGCAGCGGTGCATCGAGTGACACGTTGGATGGCGCCGGCGGCAATGACACGCTGCTTGCCGGCAGGGGCGGCAGTGAGTCATTGGTTGGTGGTAGTGGGACAGATTTGGCCAGCTACGCCGACGTGGTGTTTGCTGGGAATGCTGTCACCGTCAACCTGGATGCCGGCTTCGCGACGTTCTTGGGTTCTACCAGCCGCCTGACCGGCATCGAAAATGTCCTGGGTGGTGCCGGCAATGACGTCATTATCGGCGACACCAACGCCAACCTTCTCGATGGCGGCAATGGCAATGACAACCTGCAGGGCGGCGCGGGCAATGACACGCTGGTCGCGGGCAATGGCGATGACTCACTTTCGGGCGGCGCGGATAACGATAGCCTGCTGGGCGGGACCGCGTCTTCAAACGGC
>JADCFP010000129.1 GCA_020249465.1 Roseomonas sp.
AACTGGAACGTCTGCGTGCCGAACCCGCCGATGAGGAAGTCCAGAAAATTCTGGAAACGCTCGCGACCCGCAATGGTGAATTGACGGATGTGGCCGATGCCCGCCCGGCTACCAAGGGTGAGGTGATGGTGTGCGATTTTGCTGGCTCCGTCGTGCCGGATTTGCTGACCAATGGCCCGGCCCTTGGCGCCGTGCCCGGCATTCCGGGCCAGGCGCCCCGCGGTTGGGAGATTGCGCTTTCGGGTGGCCTGAAGTCCGAAATCGCTTCCATCGGCACCGAAGAAGCGCTGCCCTATTTCGATCTGCGCGTCAGCGGCACGGCGAGCGAAGCCGGCTGGGTTCAGGTATTCCTGGAAGGGCCGAAGGGCATTGCCGCGGCGCCGGGTGCTACGCAAAGCCTGATGGTCAGCACCAAACTGGCTGGTGGCAGCCTGCCGGAAGGCACCCAGGGCAAGCTTGGCTTCAATTTCTACAGCCTGCGCGCCGATGGCGTCGATTTCCTGGATATGCAGCGCGATGCCTTTGACGTGGCGGCCGGGCGCAGCACGCTTGCCTTCACCTTCCCCAATCAGGCGGAAATCGGCGCCTGCCGTCCCTTCATCTATCTGCACGGCATGCCGGCGGGTGCTGCGGTGGAATTCACGCTGCGCATTGGGCCTGCGCGGTTGATCGCGGGCACAGAAGAACCGGCCCTTGCCCCCTTCGCGGGTGGTTCAGCCACCGATATGCCTATCGAAGTGGGTGGCCCCGGCTTCATCCCGGGCTTCACCGAACAGATGGAAGGGCTTTCCGTCGGCGACAGCCGCGATATCCAGGTGGTGTTTCCGCTGGATTATGGTTCGGCAGACTTGGCGGGGAAGCGTGCTGTCTTCTCCATTACGGCGAAGAAGCTGCAGCAGCGCGTGCCGCGCGCCATTGATGATGAATTGGCAAAAACCGTGGGCCAGGCGGACCTTGCCGCCCTACAGGCACAGGTGAAGGAAGGCCTGCAGCGCGAATATGACGCCATGGCGCGCATGCGCCTGAAGCGCGCCCTTTTGGACAAGCTTGCCGATCAGGCGAGCTTCCCCGTGCCGGAAGGCATGGTGGAGGGTGAATTCAGCCAAATCTGGCAGCGCGTGGAAGCCGATTTGAAGGCTGGGCGGCTTGATTCCGATGACGCCGGCAAGGATGAGGCGACGCTGCGCGACGAATATCGCGGCATCGCCCAGCGGCGCATCCGGCTTGGCCTGCTGCTTTCTGAAATTGGCCGCAGCAACAACATCCAGGTGACACCGGATGAGCTGAGCCGTGCGCTTCGCCAGGAAGCGTCACGCTACCGTGGCCAGGAACAGCAGGTGATCGAATTCTTCCGCAAGAACCCGGAAGCGATGGAAAACCTCCGCGCCCCGATTTTTGAGGAAAAGGTCGTGGATTTCATTCTGGAATTGGCCAAGGTGGCCGAGCGCCAGGTGAAGCCTGAGGAATTGTCGGAAGCCTGATTGGGGCATACCTAAGAGCTGGAAAGGGCAGGGGGCAACCTCTGCCCTTTTTTTGTTCACGCGCCGCTCTACTGATTTTTGTCGGGAAATGAAGGGGGTGGCTTGCAGGAAGGCCGAGCCTCGCATAGGTAGGGTTCAAAGAGGCTTGGCGGTATCAACCGCCGTAAGATGGGGGGCGTGGTTCGGGTGTCTGACACCATCCTTGAAACGGAAGGGCTTACGAAGGAATTCCGGGGCTTCGTCGCAGTCAGCGACGTGAACCTGAATGTCCGCCGCGGCACCATCCATGGCTTGATCGGCCCTAACGGCGCCGGCAAGACCACTTGCTTCAATATGCTGACGAAATTCCTGCCGCCAACCCGCGGTGCCATTCGCTATGATGGTCGCGACATCACGGGGATGAAGGCGGCCGAGGTGGCCCGCCTTGGCCTGGTGCGGAGCTTTCAGATCTCTGCCGTGTTTCCACATTTGACCGTGCTTGAAAATGTGCGCGTGGCTCTGCAACGCGCGCGTGGCGGTTCCTTCGATTTCTGGCGTTCCGATTCGGTGCTGCGCAAGTTCGATGCGCGGGCTGAGGAATTGCTGGCGGATGTGGGCCTGACCGAATGGATGCATCTGACGGCAGGCGAATTGCCCTATGGTCGCAAGCGCGCCTTGGAAATCGCTACCACGCTCGCGCTTGATCCGGTGATGATGCTGCTGGATGAACCAACTGCCGGCATGACGCATGATGACGTGGAACGCGTGGTGGCGCTGGTGAAGCGCGTCTCGGTTGGTCGTACCATTCTGCTCGTGGAACATAATCTCCGCGTTGTGCAAGGGCTTTGCGATACCATCACCGTGCTCGCGCGCGGCAGCGTGTTGGCGGAAGGTGACTACGCGGCCGTGTCGCGCAACCCTGATGTGGTCGCGGCGTATCTTGGTACGGAAGCCCCGACGGAGGCCGCCCATGGTTGATGTGATGACCGCGCCCGCGGGCACCAAGCCCAGCACCGGTGCACTGATGGAAGTTCGCGGGCTTGAGGCCTGGTATGGCGAAAGCCATGTTCTGCACGGCGTGGATATTGATATCCGCGAAGGCGAAGTGGTGACGCTGCTTGGCCGCAATGGCGCGGGCAAGACCTCCACGCTTCGGTCCGTCATGGGGCTGGTGCCGCGCCGCAGCGGTTCCATCAAGTATGAGGGCAAGGAATTCGTCAATGCGCGTTCGGATGTGATTGCGCGCGCCGGCATTGCCTATTGCCCTGAGGAGCGCGGGATTTTCGCCTCGCTCGACGTGACCGAAAACCTGATGCTGCCGCCCATGGTGCGCCCCGGTGGGCTGCCCTTGGATGAAATCTACACGCTATTCCCGAATTTGAAGGAAAGGGCGCGCAGCCAAGGCACCAAGCTTTCGGGTGGTGAACAGCAAATGCTGGCCATTGCGCGGATTCTGCGCACGGGGGCGCGCCTGCTGCTGCTGGATGAGCCATCAGAAGGCTTGGCGCCGGTGATTGTGCAGCAAATCGGGCGCACCATCCGCGAATTGAAGAAGCGCGGCTTTACCGTGCTGCTGGTCGAGCAGAATTTCCGCTTCGCGCAAACAGTCGCGGATCGGCACTATGTCATGGAACATGGCCGTGTGGTGGATATGGTCGCCAATGAAGACCTGAATGCATCACTTGACCGGTTGCATGAATATCTTGGCGTTTAACAGGGCCGTTTTCCAAGCCGGGGCGGTCAAGCAAAAAAGGGGAAACCAAAAAATGAGCCTTTCACGTCGGGACATTTTGGCCGGTTCAGCGGGCGCCACCGCATTTGGCGCGCTGCCCTATCGCAGCGCCAAGGCCCAGGCTGCGAATACCATGCGCATCGGCGTCTTGAATGACATGTCGGGCATGTATCGCGACATTTCGGGCATGAGCTCGGTGGTGTGCGCGCGCGCCGCGGTGCAGGAATTTGCGGGCCGTGGCTTCAATGTTGAAGTGCTGTCGGCTGACCATCAGAACCGCGCCGATGTTGGCGTGAATATCGCACGCCAGTGGATTGATCGCGAAGGGGTGGATGTGCTGCTGGATGTGACCACATCCTCGGTGGCGCTCGCGGTTTCCGATATCTGCCGCGAAAAGAACAAGGTGCACATCAATTGCAGCGCGGCGACCAGCGACCTGACGGGTGCGCGCTGCAATGCCAATACCGTGCATTGGACTTATGACACCTGGATGTGCGCCAAATCCACCGGTGGGGCGATGGTGCGTGCCGGCGGCGATAGCTGGTTCTTCATCACGGCGGATTACGCCTTCGGCCATGCGCTGGAACGTGACACCAGCAACTTCATCCGTGCCGCGGGTGGGCGCGTTTTGGGGCAGGTGCGTACGCCCTTCCCGGGGACGACCGATTTCTCCTCCTTCCTTGTGCAGGCGCAGGCATCGCGGGCCAAGGTGATTGGGCTTGCCAATGCGGGCGCGGATACCACCAATTGCGTGAAGCAGGCCGCTGAATTCGGCATTACGCGCCGCGGCATCAAGATCGCTTCCTTGCTCATGTTTATCAATGATGTGCATGCGCTTAGCTTGCAGACGGCGCAGGGGCTGGTGCTGACCGAAACCTTCTATTGGGATCTGAATGACGCAACGCGGCGCTTCACCAATCGGGTTCGTTCCGCCATGGCGCCGAATATGCCGGCCATGACCCATGCTGGCACCTATGCCGGTGCGCTGCATTACCTGAAGACGGTGGCCGATATGGGCGTTGCAGCGGCCAAGGCCGATGGCGCGGCGGCGGTTGCGCGCATGAAGGCGATACCGACGGAAGATGATTGCTTCGGCAAGGGCACTATCCGCGCCGATGGCCGGAAGCTGCACCCCGCCTATTTGTTCGAAGTGAAGACGCCGGCCGAAAGCCGCGGTCCCTGGGATTACTACAAGCTTTTGCAGACCACCCCGGGTGAGGAAGCCTTCCGGCCTTTGGCCGAGGGTGGCTGCCCGCTGGTGCGTAGCTGATCCAACAACATCATCGCTTGAGGGAGATAAGAAATGCAGGTTTCACGTCGTAGTGTTTTAGCCGGAGCGGCCGCGACCGGCGCCCTGCCGCTCTCTCTTGCGCGCGCGCAGGCAACGAACACCGTTCGCATCGGTGTCATGACCGACATGTCCGGCATGTATCGTGACAATACCGGCCCGACTTCGGTTGCCGCCGCGCGTGAAGCCGCGTCGGAATTCGGCGCGAGCCACGGCTTCCGGGTGGAAATCATCGAAGCCGATCACCAGAACCGCCCGGATGTCGGCGTCAATCTGGCGCGGCAATGGTATGATCAGGGCGTGGACCTGATCATTGATGTGCCCACCTCCTCCGTGGGGTTGGCCGTTTCCAATGTCGCGCGTGAAAAGAACAAGGCCTATATCAATGTCGGTTCAGCCACCGCTGACCTGACGGGCGCGCAATGCAGCCCGAATACGATCCATTGGGCCTATGATACCTTCATGCTTGCGCGTTCCACCGGTGGGGCGACGGTGCGCGCGGGCGGCGATTCGTGGTTCTTCATCACCGCCGATTACGCCTTTGGCCACGCGCTTGAACGCGATACCTCGAATTTTGTGCGTGCGGCTGGCGGGCG
The DNA here is from genome assembly GCA_020249465.1 of Roseomonas sp. Taxonomy (GTDB): domain Bacteria; phylum Pseudomonadota; class Alphaproteobacteria; order Acetobacterales; family Acetobacteraceae; genus Neoroseomonas. Next base: position 5,077 of record JADCFP010000129.1, read on the forward strand.
TATTATTGGTCAGGTTCGCACTCCCTTCCCGGGCACGACGGATTTCTCCTCCTTCCTCGTGCAGGCGCAGGCCTCCCGCGCGAAGGTGATTGGCCTCGCCAATGCGGGCGCGGATACGCAGAATTGCGTGAAGCAGGCGGCGGAATTCGGGCTCACGCGGCGCGGCATCAAGCTTGCCTCCTTGCTGCTTTTTGTGAATGACGTCCATGGCCTTGGGCTGCAAACGGCGCAGGGGCTGGTTTGCACCGAAAGCTTCTATTGGGATCTGAATGACAAGACCCGCGCCTGGACGGAACGCATGCTGCGGCGCGTTCCGACCAATTATCCGAACATGATCCATGCTGGCTGCTATTCCGGCACGCTGCACTTCCTGAAGACCGTGGCGGCGATGGGTGTCCCGGCGGCCAAGGCTTCCGGCCTTGATCTCGTGAACCGGATGAAGGCGCAGCCTTCCGAGGATGATCTCTATGGCAAGGCCACCATCCGCCCGGATGGCCGGCGCCTGATTCCTTCCTACCTGTTTGAGGTGAAGACGCCGGCCGAAAGCAGGAAGCCCTGGGATTACTACAAGCTGCTGCAGACGACGCCCGCCGAGGAAGCCTTCCGCCCGATTGGTGAAGGCGGCTGCGCGCTCGTGCGTTCGTGATCTGATTTATTGAGGAAGGAAACGTCATGACAACAACAAGGCGTAGTGTTCTTGGGGGTGCCGCCGTTGGCGGTACCGCTCTTGGTGGCTTGCCATGGCGTTCTGCCCGCGCGCAGGCGGCGAATACCATTCGTATCGGTGTGCTGAACGACATGTCCGGCCCGTATCGCGATATCAGCGGTCCCTATGGGCTGGAATGCACGCGCCAGGCCGTGCAGGAATTCGGCAATCGCGGCTTCAATGTTGAAGTCATCAACGCCGATCACCAGAACCGCCCAGATATCGGCGTGAATATCGCGCGCCAATGGTATGACCAGGGCGTTGATATGATTATTGACGTGCCGACATCTTCGGTTGGTCTCGCTGTCGCCAATATTGCGCGGGAAAAAAACAAGGTCTGTGTGAATACCGGTTCTGCAACGTCGGACCTGACGGGGCCGGCCTGCACGCCCAATACCGTGCATTGGATGTACGATACCTACATGCTGGCGAAATCCACTGGCGGTGCGATGGTGCGCGCGGGTGGCGATAGCTGGTTCTTCATCACCGCCGATTACGCCTTCGGCCATGCTTTGGAACGCGATACCGCGAATTTCGTGCGCAATGCCGGTGGCCGCGTGATGGGGCAGGTGCGCTATCCCTTCCCGGCAACGACTGACTTTTCCTCCTTCCTGGTGCAGGCGCAGGCTTCCCGCGCCAAGGTGATCGGCATGGCCAATGCCGGTGCCGATACCATCAACACCGTGAAGCAGGCGGCCGAGTTTGGCATTACGCGCCGTGGCGTGAAGCTTGCCGCGCTGCTGATGTTCCTGCCGGATGTGCATGCGCTTGGCCTGCAAACGGCGCAGGGGCTGATCCTGACGGAAAGCTTCTATTGGGATTTGAATGACCGCACCCGCGCCATTTCCGAAAGGCTGCGCCCGAGGCTGCGTGATGTGCGGCCCAATATGGCGTCCATCGCCAATTACTCTGGGGCGCTGCATTACCTGAAGGCCATTGCCGATATGGGGGTCGCTGCTTCAAAGGCTTCAGGCGCAGAAGTGGTTGCGCGCATGAAGTCCATTCCTTGTGATGATGACGCCTTTGGCCCTGGCACCATCCGCGCCGATGGGCGCAAGCTTTGCCCTTCCTATTTGTTTGAAGTGAAGGCGCCATCCGAAAGCCGTGGGCCTTTTGACTACTACAAGCTGCTGCAAACCACGCCGGCAGAGGAAGCCTTCCGCCCGATGAATGAGGGCAATTGCCCCATGATCCGGGCCTGAGATGAAACTTGGCCTATCCACTTCGCACCCCGCCCGTGACACCCGTCACGGCGCGGCAGTGCCCTGAGGGAAATTCTCCGCATGGATGAGATATTCGGCATACCGGCGCCGCTGCTCTTTGGGCAGCTTCTGCTCGGACTGATCAATGGCGCCTTTTACGCGATGCTGTCACTCGGCCTCGCGGTGATTTTCGGGCTGCTCAACATCATCAACTTCACCCATGGCGCCCAATTCATGATGGGCGCCTTCGTTGCCTGGATGCTGCTGCATTACCTTGGCATTGGCTATTGGTGGGCGCTGATCCTCTCGCCGTTGCTGGTGGGGCTCACGGGGGTGATATTGGAACGAACTATGATCTGTCGATTATACAAGATGGATCATTTGTACGGGATGCTGCTGACCTTCGGGATATCGCTGATCCTTGAAGGCGTTTTCCGAAACCAATACGGGTCGTCCGGTATGCCTTACCGCATTCCCTCGCAGCTTTCCGGCGCCTGGGATTTGGGCTTCATGTTCATGCCGGTCTATCGCGGTTGGGTTGTGGTGTTCGCGCTATTTGCCTGTATCACCACTTGGTTGGTGATCGAAAAGACTCGGCTTGGCGCCTATCTGCGCGCGGCGACGGAAAACGCGCCGCTGGTGCAGGCCTTTGGCGTGAATGTGCCGCGCATGATCACGCTCACCTATGGAGCGGGTGTGGCGCTGGCCGCGCTTGCCGGGGTGCTGGCAGCGCCGATTTATTCGGTCAATCCGCAAATGGGCACAAACCTCATTATCGTGGTGTTTGCCGTGGTGGTGATCGGCGGCATGGGCTCCATTCTCGGTTCCGTTCTGACCGGCTTTGGCCTCGGTATCATTGAAGGTCTTACCAAGGTTTTCTACCCGGAAGCCTCGGCCACTGTTATCTTCATCATCATGGTTATCGTCTTGCTGGCGCGTCCTGCCGGCCTTTTCGGGAGGGCTTGATCCATGGCCGGTCATTCCATGACAAGCAGCGCGGTGCCGGCGGGACCGCAGGAAGAAATCTTCGGCTTTACCAAGGCGCAATTCGTGGCCCTCTTGGTCATGTTCGCGGCCTTGGTGGTGGCACCCTTCTTCCTCTATCCCGTCTTCCTGATGAAGCTGCTCTGCTTCGCGCTGTTCGCCTGCGCCTTCAATCTGCTGATTGGTTATGTCGGGCTGACTTCCTTTGGCCATGCAGCCTATTTCGGCATGGGCGGCTATATCGCCGCGCATAGCGCCAAGGTTTGGGGGCTGACGCCGGAGCTTTCCATCATCGTCGGCGCCTTATTGGCCGGCGTGCAGGGGGCGATTTTCGGTTGGATCGCCATTCGTCGCCAGGGCATTTACTTCGCCATGATCACGCTGGCGCTGGCGCAGATGATCTACTTCTTCTGTCTGCAGGCGCCCTTCACCGGCGGTGAGGATGGCATCCAGGCCGTGCCGCGTGGCCATCTGTTTGGTGTGATCAGCCTTGCCAATGACATGACGATGTATTGGTTTGTCGCAGCGGTTTTTGTGGCTTGCTTCCTGCTGATCCATCGCATTGTGCATTCGCCCTTCGGCCAGGTGCTGAAGGCCATTCGTGAAAATGAACCCCGCACCACATCGCTTGGCTATCGGACGGATGACTACAAGCTGGTCGCCTTCATCCTTTCCGCAACGCTGGCTGGTGTTGCGGGTGGCACCAAGTCGCTCGTGTTCGGCATTGCGACGCTGACGGATGTGCATTGGTCCATGTCGGGTGAAGTGCTGCTGATGACGCTGGTGGGCGGGCTTGGCACGGTTTTCGGGCCCATGATCGGTGCCGCAGTGATCGTCGCCATGCAGAACTACCTGGCCGAAATGGGCGCCTGGGTCACGGTGATCCAGGGTGTGATCTTTATTGCCTGCGTGCTCGCCTTCCGCCGCGGCATTGTGGGCGAAATTGGCAATCTGTTGCGTGTGCGCCTGTAAGACGCCGCGACGCTTCTGAAACAGGGCGCCTCTGCTGCAGTTCGCGGCAGGGGCGCTTTGCTTTTGGGCAGGCTGCATCATGGCCCCGGCGTGCTGCATCAGGTCAGGGCTTGCGAAAGAACCGCTTTGGGGGTTTTTAGACGCGTGATGAAGCCGCCCATCTCAGCCAGAGGGATTTGCCAGTGACCGCGCCGGTGCTGGACGTGTCCGGGCTCAGCCTTGGCTTTCGCCAGGATGGGCGCATGCTGTCCATTCTGGATCGCATTTCCTTTCGCGCCGAAGCGGGCAAGACACTCGCGATTGTGGGGGAAAGCGGTTGTGGCAAATCGGTGGCCTCTCTCGCCATCATGGGATTGTTGCCGGAGAATGCAGCGGTTACGGGCAACGCGCGGCTGATGGGGCGGGAGTTGATCGGCCTGCCCGCGGAAGAACGCCGGGCCTTGCGCGGCGCCGAAATGGCGATGATTTTTCAGGAACCCATGACCAGCCTGAACCCGGCCTTCACCGCCGGCGAACAGGTGTCCGAGGCGTTGCGGCTCCACCAAAAACTTGACCGCGACGCGGCCTTCAAGGCGGCGGTCGCGATGCTGGAGAAAGTGCGCATCCCCGATGCGGCAAGGCGGGCGCGACAATACCCGCATCAGCTCTCGGGGGGCATGCGTCAGCGGGTGATGATTGCAATCGCGCTTGCCTGCAGGCCCAAGTTGCTGATTGCCGATGAACCAACCACGGCCCTGGATGTGACCGTGCAGGCGCAAATCCTGGCCCTGCTTGATGATTTGAAGCGGGAGACCGGCACGGCGGTGATCCTTATCACGCATGATCTTGGCGTGGTTGCGGATCACGCCGATGATGTTGTGGTGATGTATGCCGGGCGCGTGGCGGAACAGGCGCATGCTGCTGATCTTTTTGCGCGACCGGAACATCCCTATACGGTTGGGCTGCTGGGCGCGGCACCAGCGGCAGGGGTGCGCGGTGAGAGGCTCGCCAGCATTGAAGGCACCGTGCCGGATTTGCGCGCGCCGCCGCCCGGCTGCCGCTTCGCGCCGCGCTGCCCCTTTGCCATTGCGCGCTGCGCTGATGGCGTCCCCGCCTTGACCGAGGTCGCGCCCGGGCATTTCAGCGCCTGCCTGCGTGCGCCGCTGGATGGCATGCTCGGGGCGGCGGCATGACGGCGTTGTTGGAACTCCGTGATGTTGTGAAGCATTTCCCGGTGCGTGATGCGCTTGGCCGGCGCGCGGGTGCGGTACATGCGGTGGATGGCGTTTCGCTCTCGGTTGCGGAAGGTGAGGTTCTCGCCATCGTTGGCGAAAGTGGCTGCGGCAAATCCACCCTCGGGCGCGTGATGTTGCGGCTGATTGAACCCGATAGCGGTTCTGTGCGCTTTGCCGGTGAAGACCTTGCCAGCCTTTCGCCAGCCGCCTTGCGTGCGCGCAGGCGCGATATGCAAATCATCTTCCAGGACCCTTTCGGCAGTCTTGATCCGCGCATGACGGTGGCTCAAGCGATTGCGGAGCCGCTTCGGTTGCATCGCGTGGTGCCGCGCGCCGAGGAAGCCGGCCGCGTTGCGGAATTGCTCCGCCGCGTTGGCCTGCGGCCGGAAAATGCTGGGCGCTGGCCGCATGAATTCTCGGGTGGGCAGCGCCAGCGGATCGCAATAGCGCGCGCCCTTGCCAGCAATCCGCGCCTGATCATTGGTGATGAACCGGTGAGTGCGCTGGATGTTTCCGTGCAGGCGCAGGTGATCAATCTGCTACGCGATCTGATCCGTGATTTGCGCCTGACCTTTGTCCTGGTCAGCCACGATCTTGGCGTGGTGCGCCATGTCGCGGATCGTGTCGCGGTGATGTATCTGGGGCGCATCGTGGAAGAAGGCCCAGCCGAGGAAGTATTGGGCGCGCCGCGCCATCCCTATACGCGCGCGCTGGTCGCCGCCATGCCGGGCGCGCAGACCAAAACGCCGCCCTTGGAAGGCGATGTGCCAAGCCCCATCGCGCCACCATCCGGCTGCCGCTTCCATACGCGCTGCGCTTTTGCGGCCGGGCGCTGCCGCGCTGAAACGCCGCGTCTTGAAGGTACCGGCCATGCGGTCGCCTGCCATTTTGCCGAGACCCTACCGCCACCTGCAACGCGCATCGCCGCCCTTGGTGGCGGGGAAAGGCTCGCGCGGTTGCAATCCTTTTTCCGGGGCCAAGCCCCTTCACCCACCGGGATGGGAGAACAAACATGAAAACCATGATCCGCGCGGCGCTTGCCGCTTTTGGGGTGCTCGCTATCGCAGCGGTGCCCGCCAGCGCGCAGCATTTGCGCATTGCGCTGAAGGAAGACCCCGATATCCTGGACCCGACGCTGTCGCGCACTTTCGTCGGGCGGATTGTCTATGCTGCGCTGTGTGACAAGCTTTTTGACATCAACGAAAGGCTGGAAATCGTCCCGCAATTGGCGACCGGCCATCGCTGGGAAGACCCGCGCAGCCTGATCATTACCCTGCGGGAAGGGGTGCGCTTTCACGACAATGAAGTGATGGATGCGGAAGCGGTACGCTATTCGCTGATGCGGCATCTGACCTTGCAGGGCAGTTTCCGCCGCAGCGAAATCGCCGATATGGAAGCGGTGGAAGTGGTGGACCAGAAGACCATCCGCATCCGCCTGAAGGGACCATCCGCTTCCTTCCTCGCGGCACTCACGGATCGCGCCGGCATGCCGGTAAGTCCCAAGGCTGCGGAAGCGCTTGGGCGGAATTTTGGCACGCGCCCTGTCTGCACCGGACCCTTTCGCTTTGTGGAACGTGTGGCGCAGGAACGCATCGTTGGTGAACGTTTCCCTGAATATTGGGATGCGCGGAATATCCATCTGGCGCGCGTGACCTATCTTCCCATTCCGGACAACACCGTGCGCTTGGCGAATCTGCAATCCGGCGCGGTGGAATTCGCCGAGCGCATGGAACCCGATGACATGAAGCCCATCCAGCGCAATCGCAATCTGCGCGCCGTTGCGGTGGATGAACTTGGCTATCAAAGCATCAGCATCAATACCGGCAATGGCGAACGCGCCAATACGCCCTTCGGGCGCGATGCGCGCATCCGCCGCGCCTTTGAATTGGCGATTGATCGCGCCGCGGTGAACCAGGTGGTGTATGAGGGCATGTATGTGCCAACGCGCCAGCCCTTCCCGCCGGCGAGCCCTTTCCATGTGCGTGATTTCCCAGCGACCACGCGTGATCTGGCGCGCGCGCAGGCGCTGCTGCGTGAAGCAGGCGTAACTCTGCCGATCACGGTTGAAATGACCGTGCCGAACAACCCGGACCTGCGGCAGGTTGGTGAGGTTATCCAGGCCATGGTGAAGGAAGCGGGCTTTGATCTTCGCTTGCGTGCCATGGAATTCGCTTCTTCCTTGCAGGCCGCCGCGCGGGGCGAGTTTGAAACCTATCTGGTGGGCTGGTCTGGCCGCACCGATCCGGATGGCAATATCTACAGCTTCAGCCGCACCGGCGGCGGGCAGAATGATGGCCGCTATTCGAATGCCGAGGTGGACAGGCTGTTGGATGAGGCGCGCACGGAATTGGACCTGGCGAAGCGCCAGGCGCTTTACGCCCGTGCCGCGCGCATCGCCTTTGGGGAGGATGTGCACCGCATCTATCTTTGGCACCGCAAGAACATCATGGCGCATAGCGCGCGGCTTTCCGGCTATCGGCCGATTGCGGATGGGCTGGTGCGGCTGCAAGGCGTGCGGTTGCAGTAAGCGCCATGTGGGTCTGGCTCCTCAAGCGGATTGGGCAGGTTCTGCCCACGCTTTTCATCCTCTCCATCCTGATCTTCGGGCTGCAACAACTCATGCCCGGCGATCCGGCGCTGATTTTAGCCGGGGAGGAGAGGGGCGACCCGCAAGTGCTGGCGCAAATCCGTGCGGAGCTCAGGCTTGATCGGCCAGTTTACGAACAATACCTCTATTGGATCGGCAACGTACTGACCGGTGATTTCGGCTTTTCCTGGCGCATCAGGATGCCGGTCAGTCAGCTTATTCTGGATAAGCTGCCGGTCACCGCGCAGCTTGCCGCCATGTCCTTCATCATTGCGGTGCTGATCGGCGTGCCGGCGGGCATTCTTTCCGCCGTCAAGCGCGATCAGCCGGCGGATTGGGCGGCGAATGGTGTCGCGCTATTCGGCATTTCGACGCCGAATTTCTGGCTCGGCATTATGATGATCCTGTTTTTCAGTGTGGAGCTCGGCTGGCTGCCGCCATCCGGGTATGTGCCGCTCACTGAGGATTTCTGGCAATCCATCGCGACAACCATCATGCCGGCCTTTGTGCTTGGCACTGGCGTTGCTTCCGTGCTGATGCGCCATACGCGCGCGGCGATGCTGACGGCGCTGTCGCAGGATTATGTGCGCACGGCGCGCGCCAAGGGGCTACGCGAAAGGGTCGTTGTCTGGAAGCACGCGCTGCGCAATGCGCTGATCCCTGTGGTGACCTTGGGCGCGATTGAATTTGGCCGGCTACTGGCCGGTGCGGTACTCACCGAACAGGTCTTCACCATTCCGGGCTTTGGCAAGCTGATTGTGGATGCGGTGTTCAACCGGGATTATCCGGTGGTGCAGGGTGTTGTGCTGGCCACGGCGCTGATTTTCGTGCTGCTCTCCCTGGTGGCTGATCTGCTTTACATGGCGATCAATCCAAGGCTGCGTCAGGCATGAATGCGCCGGCCATCACCATGGGCGAAAGCCCCGCGCGCCGCGCGCTGAAGCGCTTCTTTCGCCACAAGCTTGCGGTCTTTGGCTTGGTGGTGGTGGTGGCCTTTGTGCTGATTGCGCTGCTGGCACCCTTCATCGCCCCATACGATCCGCTGCAAACAAGCTGGAGCCGTATCCGCAAACCCCCATCGGCCGAGCATTGGTTCGGCACGGATGAAAACGGGCGCGATGTGCTTTCCCGCGTTATTTGGGGCGCGCGGGCTTCGCTGATGGCGGGCGTGATTTCGGTACTCGGCGCGCTGTTTATTGGCGTGCCGCTGGGATTGCTCGCGGGCCTGATCGGTGGCTGGGTGGATGGGCTGATATCGCGCGTGGCGGATGCCATGCTCTCAGTGCCCTTCCTGATTCTGGCGATTGCGCTGGCGGCGTTTTTGGGGCCTGCCCTGGAAAATGCCATGCTCGCCATTGCCATCACCGCATCGCCGGTATTCGTGCGGCTCACGCGCGGCATGGCACTTGATGCGAAATCAACCGATTGGGTGGAGGCAGCGCGCGCGCTGGGCAATCCGCCATGGCGCATCGGGCTATTTCATGTGCTGCCCAATATCATCCCGCCCTTGCTGGTGCAGGCGAGCCTTGCGATTGCCGAGGCCATCATCGCCGAGGCATCGCTTTCCTTCCTGGGGCTTGGGCAGCAACCGCCGGCACCTTCCTGGGGGTCCATGCTGAACAGCGCACAGCGGTTCCTGACGCAGGCGCCCTGGCTTTCCATCATGCCGGGGCTCGCGATTTTCGTTGTCGTGCTGGCCTTCAACCTGGTGGGTGATGGGCTGCGCGATGCCTTGGACCCAAGGGCGGATCGGAAGTGATGGAAATACGTGGCGCACCTGGGCATTTGCCGCGCGGGCGGCGCATTTACGCCATTGGCGATATTCATGGCACCTTGCCTCAGCTGCGCGATCTGCACGCGCAAATCGCCGAGGATTTGCGCCGCCGCCCGGTGGCTTCCGCGCTGCTGATCCATCTTGGCGATTACGTGGATAAGGGGCCGGATTCACGCGGCGTGGTGGATTACCTTTCGGAACGCGACCCCGTTCCCGGCCTGCCCACGCTGCATCTGATGGGCAATCATGAGGAAACCATGCTGGGCGCGCTTTCGGGCGATGGCGCGGCCGCCGCGGATTGGCTCTGGGGCGGGGGCAGGGCGACGCTCGATTCCTGGGGTGTTGCGCCCGATGCACCGCGCGAGACTTGGCCCGAGGCGATTGCCCCGCATCAGCGCCGCTTCCTGCGTGATTTGTCACTTTGGCATGAGGAAGGCGGCTATTTGTTCGTCCATGCCGGCATACGCCCCGGTGTGGCGCTGGAAGATCAATCGCGCGAAGATTTGCTGCGCATCCGGCATGATTTTCTGAACAGCCCGCGCGATCATGGCTTTGTGGTGGTGCATGGGCATACGGCGGGGTTCATGCCGGTGGTGCGGGAGAACCGCATTTGCATTGATACCGCCGCCTGGTCCGGCGGGGGGCTGACGGCGGTGATGCTGGAAGGCGAAAGCCTCGCGTTTCTGCAGGCAAAGTGAGGCGCTATTCGCGCGCCTTCTTCTTATGCCCCAGCACCCCCATCAACCGCCGATCCCGCCAGGCTGATCGCTCACCAATCTTCTCCAAGGGCAGTGCCGCGCGGCGTTCTGCGGTCACGCGGGCAACCGTCGCTTCATCATACAGAAACGGCGTCTGTTCTTCCGTAATGCCGCCCATCAGCCCGCCAAAGCGCGCGGCGTAATCCGCAACCCCGCCCGGCGCATTCAGATCAATCGTCTCAAACGGCCCCATGAAGGACCAGCGGAGCCCGAGCCCATCCTTCACGCAGGCATCCACATCTTCCACGCTCATGACGCCATCGCGCACCAGGCGGAAGGCCTCGGCAACCAGCGCCGCCTGCAGCCGGTTCAGCACAAAGCCGCGGGTTTCCTTCATCGCTGTCACCGGCACCTGACCGACACGCGCCATCAGCGCGCGCGTGCGCGCCACCACTTCAGGCGCGGTCCAGGGCGCGCCCACCAATTCCACCAGGGGCACCAGATAGGGCGGGTTCACCGGATGCGCGACCAGGCAGCGCGCGCGCCCGGCCAGCCCCTCGGTAAAGGCGCTTGCTGGAATGCCGGAGGTTGAGGATGCCAGCACCACATCCGGCCCGCACAGCGCATCAAGCTGCGCGAAAAGTGCGCGCTTCGGCTCCACGCGTTCCGGCCCGTTTTCCTGCACATGCGCGGCCCCTGCGACACATGCTTCCATGCTGGCGGCGGCGCTGATGCGGGCCGCAATGACCGCTGGCGTTTCGCTGATCAGCCCGGCATCGGCCAAATCCTGCAGGCTTTGCCCGATCAGGCCGAGGGCCGTTTCGGAAACCCCCGCCACCGGGTCCCAAATCCGCACGGGGTGGCCGGCGCGGGCGAAAACCATGGCCCAGGCGCGGCCAATCAGCCCGGTTCCGATGATGGCGATCTGTTCCATGGTGCAACTCCTGCTTGCTGCCGGTCTTGATAGGGCCGAGCACAAAGGCGATGTAAGGCCGCGTGAGTGAAAACCGCAACGCGCCCCTGCCGGCGCCCCTAACCCCAAGCCTGCCACTGGCCCTCAAACGCTGGCTTGGCTTCATGCTGCTTTGCGGCACCATGGCGCTGGCGGGCTTGCTGGCACTTTGGCGCGCGGTTGCTTCGGTGTTCGGGCTGTGAACACTTTCTGGCGCCTTTGGCTGCTGCCCATGATGGGCCTTGCGATGCTGCCGGCCGCGTTCTTCAATTTGTTTGCCATGCGCCAGACAGCGCTGATCGGCTGCCTGCTTGGCATCGGGCTGCCCTTCATCGCCGCGCGCATCATGAAACGCGGCAGGCGCGGCGACGCCAAGCGCGCTGCCGTGCTGATGGGGGTGGCGGCGGGCCTCGCCACCGGGCTTGGCGCCGGGGCAGGGCTGATCATTGGGGTATTGTTCGCTCTCGGCGCCTGGGGCGGCACGCGGTTGCTCTATGCCGAAATTCCGGAAGCCGCGCCGCCCGCGCCGCCGCCGCCGCCACCCTCCGGCCCGCTCGCGGATGCGCGCATCAGGCTGGCAGGGGTTGCGGCCACCGCAGCGCGCGGCAATGAACCGCGCCTGATCCCGGTTGCGCAGGCGATTGGCCAGGTGCTGGATGATCTGGAAGCGCGGCCCGAGGGTATTGCCCGCGCGCGTCGCTTCCTGGTGGTGCATTTGGATGGGCTGGAACGCATCGCATCGCGTCTTGAAGCCGGTGCAGCGCCACCGCCCGCGCTTGGTGCGCTGCTGCGTGATCTGGAAGCCGCTGCACGGCGCTTGCGCGAAGATCTCCGCGCCGAGGAAAGCGCCGCACTCGATATCCAAGTGAAGGTTTTGGCCGATAGGCTGCGTGAGGAAGGTTATTCATGAGCGACATCATCACCACTCCCGAAGAACGCAGGGCTGAGGTTGAACGCCTAGCCGCGCAGCTTGATGTGACGGATCCGGCTGCCGTCCTCCGCTTCGGACAGGAAGCGCAGACCCGTGCCTCGGCGGCGGCTGATGCCATGCTGGAAGGCGCGAAGAACCGCGAAGCGGGGGAGGCAGGGCAAACGCTTGGCAGCTTGCTCACGACACTGCGTGGCTTTGATGTATCAGGGCTTGCGGAAAAGCCGGGCTTTTTTGCGCGCATGTTCAACAAGGCGGGTGCTGAAGCTGCGCAGGTGGTCAGCCGCTATGAAGGCCTGAAGGACCAGGTAGAGGCGATTGGCGACAAGCTTGATGCGCATCGCACGCGGCTTTTGGAAGATGTCGAAAAGCTGGAACGGCTTTATGGCGCCACGCTTGATTGGTTCCACGGCCTTGGCGATCACATCGCCGCTGGCGAGATGGTGCTGAACAACACGGACAGCACCGCGATCCCGGAAGCGGAGGCCAAGGCAACGTCAGGTGATATGCTCGCCGCTCAAAAGCTGCGGGATTTGCGCGCGGCGCGGGATGAGCTTGATCGGCGCATCCATGATCTGCGCCTGACGCGGCAGGTTGCGATGCAGGCGCTGCCTTCCATCCGGCTCATTCAGGAAAATGACAAGGCGCTGGCTGCGAAGATTCAATCCGTGGTGGCCAATACCGTGCCGCTATGGCGCCAGCAATTGGCGCAGGCACTTGCCATTCAGCGCATGCGCGATGCGGGGCAGACGCTGAAGCAGGCCAATGACCTCACCAATCAATTGCTGACCGCGAATGCCGAGAGGCTGCGCCAGGGCAATGCGGAAGCGCGTAGTGAAATTGAACGCGGCGTTTTCGATCTGGCCGCAGTGAAGCAGGCCAATGCGCTGTTGGTCGCAACCATTGAAGACAGCCTGACTATCGCCGAACGCGCCCGCGCCCAGCGCGCCGATGCGGCGGTGGAATTGGACAAGGCAGAAGCCGAAATCAGACGTGCGCTGATGGCCGCAAAGGCCCTGACGCCGGCGCCAAAAACCTGAATTTAAATGCTGCACGGGTCACGGTCGTCAGTCACCACATGGGCTGAGACCGACTGGAGCGGATTGCGTGAACCGATGTGAACGCAACATGCTCTAGCCCATATCCTGTCCAAGAATGGGCTGCGCCGCCTCAGCCTTTCAGTCGCCTTACCGAATAATCCCGAAGAGCCGTGCGCGGCCCTTTCGCTTCGATGCGCCCGGCATCAATTAACGCATTTAGTCGGGCGCTGAAGAAAACATCGCCCATCAGGTTGCGCCGGTCGCAGCTTCCCATTGCGGCACCAACAACCCGCGCGGCCATTTGCCAATCCGGTCCACATGCAGCCAGCAGCAAGGGATCGTAGTATTCAACTGGCACAGCGATCACACGGTCGGCTTCCAAGCGCCGGAGCAGGCCGCTGGTCTCGCGGATGCGCACGAAATCCTGCGTCAATTGCTGTCGTTCAGCACTGCTCAGAAGCACACGGTTGGCGTAAAATGCTGCAAGCTGTTCCGGCGAATACATGGCGACATGGCTGCCCGTGTCGCGCCCAGAAACGCTTATCCGCCACACTGGCTCATGTCGCTGCATGAGCCGGTCGCAGGCCATAGCGATGAAGGTTGCATCATTCACATTATTGCCAGTCCAGATGATTACGGCGTCGGTTCGCGCGCGTTTCAGATGCTCGACAACCAGGCGCCATTCACCAAACGGGGTATAGCCATCAATGTCCTCGTCGCCGTAACCCTTGATAACCTCCCGCATATAGCCGATGCGTGCCGCATCATCATTCAGCGGACCCTGTGCAAGGTCATCTGCAAAACTGACCACGACACCCGGGATACCGAAGGACGCGCAGGCCGCGCGCAAGCACCCCGCAGCGCTGTCGCCCGTTACTAAATGCAGTGGATTAACCAGCGAGGGCGGCGCTGCTGCGGGCAATTTTTCGTATCCTGGAAAACCCGGCATGATCTTTTCGCAACGCCCAGTTCGCGAGTGGCAGCGGCTGATCCGCACGGAGCAACCCGTCCTTCCGCGCCCTTATGCGCTAACGCCTGACATCACGCCGAGTGGACTGGCCTTATCCCCAGCCAGCTCGGCACGCGGCGCCACCCCATACACCTGATTGCTGGCGCCAGCTTAGCGCCGCCGAAAGAGCCCGCCCGGATCACCAAGCGGGTTGCGCGGGTCAACATCATTATCTCGGTAGCCGGCACCAGTGCTGCCCTTGCCGCTACTGCCAAGGGCGGCCGGCTTGCTCGGCAGTTCATCGCCCGGCGGCAGAACCTTGCCGCCCTTGCCGGCCATGCCCGCCGCAGTGGCCGCACCCGCCCCGCCAAGGAGGCCACCGAGCAAGCCGCCCAAGCCCCCGCCTCCCTGTGCTTGCTGGCCGCCGGCCATCGCGCCCATCAGCGGGCCCAAAACATCCATCAGCCCACCTTGGGCCTGTTGCTGCTGCCCGCCCATCATGCCGGACAGCACGCTGCCCAGCACATCGCCAAGCCCACCGCCCATATCGGCCTGGCTTTGCGGCAGCCGCCCTTGCGGGGTCATGCCATTGATCACGGCGGGCAGAAGCTGCGCCAGAATCGCCGCCATGGCGCCGCCGGAAGCTGCGCCGCCACCAAAACGCTGCGCCAGCCCGGCAAGCTCATCACCGCCAAAGGCCTGGGCCAAGCGTTCGGGCGCCACGGGAAGGTTCTCGCTAGAGCCCACCCAGCTTTCCACTTCCTGGCCAAGCCCGCCCTGTTGCAGCTTGCCAACAAGGGAAGCGAGGCCATCAGGCGAACCGCCCCCCATCATGGCGCCCAGCAAATCACCAAGACCACCGCCAGCGCCCTGACCCCATGGATTACTCATACGCGTTCCTCCGGTTGATGCCGCAAGCTTAGGCGGCTTTCCCGCAACGTCAAACAAAACTGGACCAGCCATTGCGCCGAAGCGCTTGACCGCAAGCCCAAGGCTTGTTCCCATGCTCCCAACACGAGAAACATGAGGAAGTCCGCCATGCGCGCCTGGGCCGTTATTGAAGCCGGTAAACCCTTGCAGGAAATCGAGATCCCAACGCCCGAGCCCACCGGCCAGCAGGTGTTGCTGGAAATCACCCATGCCGGGGTTTGCCATTCGGATCTGCATATCTGGGAAGGCGGCTATGATCTTGGTTCGCGCGGTTATCTGAAACTTTCTGATCGCGGGGTGAAGCTGCCGCTGGCCATGGGGCATGAAATTGTCGGGCGCGTGCTGAAATGGGGCCCGGATGCCAATGGCGCCGGCCTCAAGGTCGGTGACCATATGGTGGTCTTCCCCTGGGTTGGCTGTGGCACCTGCGAATCCTGCTGCGCGGATGAGGATAATATGTGCCTCACGCCCAAAAGCCTCGGCGTTTATCAGCATGGTGGCTATGCGACGCATGTGCTGGCGCCGGAACCACGGCATTTGGTGCCGGTGGGCAACCTTGATCCCGCTTTGGCCGCAACCTATGCCTGTTCCGGCATTACGGTGTTCAGCGCCATCAATAAGGTGATGCCGATGCCGGCCGATGAGCCGATCGTGCTGATCGGCGCGGGTGGTCTCGGCCTGAACGCGATTGCCGTGCTGAAGGCCAAGGGCCATCGGCGAATCGTGGTGGTGGATGTGAGCCCGGCCAAGCTGGAAGCCGCCAAGCGGGAAGGGGCCACCGATATCGTTCAGGGTGGTGATGCCGAGACGGCCAAGCGCATCATGGAAGCCTGTGGCGGCCCGGTGCGCGCCATTATTGATCTGGTGAACGGCACCGAGACAGCGCGGAGCGCCTTTGATGCGCTGCGCAAGGGCGGCAAGCTGGTGCAGGTGGGCCTGTTTGGCGGTGAATTGGCCGTGCCGCTGCCGGTGATGCCGATGCGGGCGCTGACCATCCAGGGTTCATATGTGGGCAATGTCAAGGAGTTACGGGAATTGGTCGGTATTGCTCAGAAGGGTGGCTTGCCGGGTATTCCGATTACCCGCATGCCGCTCAATCAGGCCGACATGGCGCTCAATAGGTTGAAAGACGGCCGGGTGACTGGCCGAATTGTTCTGACGGCGGAGGGTCTTTGAAAATTACTAAACTAAAAGTTGCAATTGCTTCCAAAATGCTCAATCCTGCGTTTCATGGATAACGGAAGCGCCCTTGTGCAAGACATCGCCCCGCTGCGAGACTTTGTCCGCGGCATGACAGCCCTGGCCGAAGCGGGGGCCGATGAGCCCCGCTTCCTGAAGGACGCACCAGACCTGCTCCGAAGGCTTGTGCTTTCGGATAATTGGTTGCCGCCGGAATATACGGCGCCTACCGATACGTATCGGCAATTATTGCTGCATTGCGATCCCCAAGAACGTTTCTCGGTCGTCTGTTTTGTCTGGGGGCCTGGTCAGCAGACGCCCGTGCATAATCATACTGTTTGGGGCCTGGTTGGCGTGCATCAGGGTGAGGAGATTTCCACCGAAATGCTCGCGGACCCAAATGGTGGGCCGATGCGCCCGGGCCGGGTTGATCGCGCCAAGCGCGGCGATGTGGTGGTCCTCAGCAGCGACAGTTACGACACGCATCGCGTCGAAAACGCGGTGGAAGGTCGCACCAGCATCAGCATTCATGTCTATGGCGCCAATATCGGCGCGGTAAGGCGTGCGATGTTCAATGCCGAGACAAGCCAGCCTGAATATTTCATCTCCGGCTACGACAATAAGTCCGTCCCCAATCTTTGGGATTTGAGCCGCTCGGCTAATTGAAAACGCCTCTTGCGCAGATGTGCCTGAGGCGTGATGCTACCTGCCTATAAGCAGGGATCAACCGCCATGGCCGACAGCATTCCCGTTCTTGATCTGGCGCCCTTGCGCGCTGGAGCGTCAGGCGCACTCGACAGACTGGGCGAAGAACTCCGCCACGCCTTCACTGAAGTTGGCTTCTATTTCGTTCGCAATCACGGCATTTCGGAAGCGCTGCTCGATCAAACCTTCGCCGAGGCAGCGCGCTTTCACGCGCAACCCTTGGACGCGAAACTGAGCCTCAAGATCAATGAACATAATATCGGCTATATGCCGATGCGGGGTGCGACCACGCGCGTGAATGCGGTGGGTGATGTGGCTTTGCCGAACGCGAATGAGGCCGTATTCTTCAAGCGGGACCTGCCCGCTGATCATCCCGATGTTCTGGGCAAGGTGCGCTTTCGCGGCGCCAATCAATGGCCGGATTTGCCGGGCTTTCGCACCAACATCCTTCAAGCCTGCGCAGCATTTGAAGGACTGGGGCTGTCGCTGCTGCCCATTTATGCGCGCGCGCTTGGCCTGCCGGCTGATTACTTCGCACCGTTTTTTCAGGAACCCATGTTCACGCTGCGCATGTCCCATTACCCGCCGCAGGAGCCGACCGCGCCCGAGAATGAATACGGCATCGCACCCCATATGGACACAAGCTTCATGACCATTCTGGCGCAGAACAAGGTGCCGGGCCTGTCGCTTCGGCTGCCCGATGGGCGCTGGCTGGATGCGCCGGCACCTGAAGGCGCGTTGTTAATCAATGGCGGGATGATGCTAAGGCGCTGGACAGATAATCGCTTCCTCGCGACCCCGCATCGCGTCATTAATCGCTCTGGCCGCGAACGCTATGCGATCCCGTTTTTCATGGATGCGAATTACCGCGCTGTCATGAAACCGATCACGGCGGATGGCGCAACGGCGAGGATGGAACCCATCACCTATCCCGATTTCATGACTGGGTATCAGCGCGCCAATTTTCATCACGCCGCAGAAAAATCCGAAGAAAAGGTGCAGTTGCAGGGCGCCTGAAAGCTGGTTCGACCGGGGGGCTTTACCTTCCTTCCAAATGGCGTAGCCTTTTTCAGGCCGGCTAGGCTGAGAATCAATTTGGGAGGAAAATTCATGCAAGTTACACGTCGCACGGCCCTTGCGGCCGGTGCGGGCATTGGCACCGGTATTGGTGGCCTGCCCTGGCGGAGCGCAAAGGCGCAGGCCGCGAATACCATCAAGATGGCGCTGCTTTGCGACTTCTCCGGAACTTATCGCGATGTGACCGGCCCCACGTCTCTTGCCTGCGTGCGTCAGGCGGCGGCGGAGATGGCCAATCGCGGCTTCAATATCGAAGTGCTGTTTGGCGATAACCAGAATCGCCCGGATGTCGGTTCAAACCTCACGCGGCAATGGATTGATCGCGAAGGGGTTGATCTGATCATTGATGGCGGCGCTTCATCCGTGGCGCTGGCGGTGGCGGATATCGTGCGCGAAAAGAACAAGGTGTTCATGAGCACCTCGACCGCGACCTCTGATCTGACAGGGCGCGCCTGCACGCCCAATACCGTCCATTGGACCTATGATACCTATATGCTCGCGAAATCCACCGGCGGTGCGACCGTGAAGGCGGGTGGGGATAGCTGGTTCTTCATCACGGCGGATTACGCCTTCGGCCATGCTTTGGAACGCGATACGGCGAATTTCGTGCGTAATGCAGGCGGGCGGGTTCTCGGCCAGGTGCGCACACCTTTCCCAGGCACCACTGATTTCTCGTCCTTCCTGGTGCAGGCGCAAGCATCCCGCGCCAAGGTCATTGGCCTCGCCAATGCGGGTGGCGATACCATCAACTGCATCAAGCAGGCAGCGGAATTCGGCATCACACGTCGTGGTACGAAGCTCGCGAGCCTTCTGATGTTCTTGCCCGATGTGCATGCGCTTGGCTTGCAGACGGCGCAGGGACTGGTTTGCACAGAGACCTTCTATTGGGATTTGAATGACCGCACGCGCGCCTTTTCCACGCGCATCCGGCCACAGATTGGCCAGAATGCGCTCTGCATGAACCATGCGGGCACTTACGCGGCGCCGTTGCATTACCTGAAGACGGTTGCCGACATGGGCGCCGCAGCTGCCAAGCAGAATGGCGCGGCAACGGTTGCGCGCATGAAGGCCATTCCCTGCGATGATGATTGCTTTGGCCCCGGCAGCATCCGCCCGGATGGTCGCAAGCTCCATCCCGCCTATCTGTTTGAGGTCAAGAAGCCCGAAGAGAGCAGGGGGGCTTTCGACTACTACAAGCTGCTGCAAACAACAGCCCGCGAAGAAGCTTTCCGCCCGCTCAATGACGGTGGATGCAGCCTCGTCCGCAGCTGAAGACTGAAGGACGCGGCGGGCTTACCCATCCCGCCGCGCCTAATTCTTCACGCCGAACACCAATCGGCGTGACAGCACAAAATTCCCGAACATCCCGGCAATCGCCCCGGCAGCGACACCAAGAACGGGATGCGCTGCCACCAGCGGCACAAAGGCAATCAACGCGGCATAGGTGCCGTAATTCATCGCAAAGCCCACCAGATTGACAACCAGGAACAGCGCCCATTGCTGATGCACCGGGCCATTGCCGCGCCCGCGAAAGGTCCAAACGCGATTGAGCGCCCAGGTCGTGGTCGCCGCCACCAGATATGACACGGCGCGCCCACCATAAAGCCCAAGGCCGAGCGCGAGCCCGGCATAAAGCACCGCAGTATCCACCACGAAACCGACGGTGCCCACCACACCAAAACGCAGGAATTCCATCAACACGCCAAAGCGTGCCGCGCCGATCATGCCTTCAATGCGGGTAAGGATCGCTTGCACTGCCATGCGCGCCTGTAACGCAGGAAAGCGGGGTGGGGCAAACCGCCTTGGCCCTCATGCGGTTCCGGCGCTATCACATGGCACCGAAAAATCCTGGCCTGAAGGGAAGCGCGCATGGTCGCTGTGATTGGTCTCGGCAATATGGGCATGGCCATGCTCAAGCGGTTATTGGCCATGGGCCACCAAATAAGCGCCTGGGATCTGGACCCCGCCAAGCGCGCGGCGGCGCAGGAAGCGGGTGCGGCGATTGGTGCAAATCTCGCCGGTAGCGTTGCGGATTTCACCATCCTATCCCTGCCGCATGATGCCGCGGTGGCCGAGGTACTCACACAAATACTGCCCGCCTTGCCCCACGATGCCGTTATTGTTGATACCTCCACCCTGTCGCCGCGGGCCGTGCGCGGTTTTGCGGAACAGGCCAAGGCGCGGGGCGTCTCCTATTTGGATGCGCCGGTCTCGGGCGGTCCGGCGGGTGCCGCGGCGGGCAGCATGGCCATGATGGTGGGCGGCGATGCCACTGCCTTGGAACGCGCAACCCCCTTGCTGCAACACCTCACCGCGCGGCTTTTGCATATCGGGCCATCCGGTGCGGGGCAGGTGGCGAAGCTGGTGAATAATCTGCTCGTCGCAAGCCATCTGGTCACCGCTGGTGAGGCGCTACGCCTTGGCGCCGCTGCCGGGGTGGCGCCGGAAGCGCTTTTGCCGGTGTTGAATGGTGCCTCTGGCCGATCCGCAGTGACCGAGGTGAATTGGCCGCGCTGGATCATCCCCGGCAGCTTTGACTCAGGCTTCAGCGCCGGGCTGATGCGCAAGGATGTGGGCCTGGCGCTGGAATTGGCGCGGGAATTGGACGTGACCCTGGAAGCCACTGGCCGCGCTGCCGCGCTGTGGCAGGAATTGCGTGAAGCGGTGCCGGATGAGGCTGATTTCAACCGCCTTTCGGCCGTGCTTTTTGAAGGAGCCAAGCCATGACCCCCTTCAGCGCCAAAACCATTCTTGCCACCGAAGTCACCGCACTTTTGGGTGGGCGCACGGGCAGCCTGGTTGATGGCGAAATCATCGCAGGCGATGGCAGCACCATCACCCTGCAAGACCCGACAACCGGCGCGGCATTGCTGGAATATACCAGCGCTGGCCCTGGCCTTGTCGCGCAAGCCACCAGCGGCGCCGCCCGCGCTCAGCACGCTTGGCAAGCGCTGAGCGGTGCAGAGCGTGGCCGACGGCTTTGGGCCATCGCGCCCTTGCTCCGGCAAAACGCGGAAAGCTTGGCGCGCCTGGAATCCGCGCAAACCGGCAAGCCCTTGCGCGATACGCGGGCCGAGGTCGCGCGTGTGGCGGAAATGGCGGAGTATTGGGCCGGCTGGTGTGACAAGATCGAAGGCCGCATCATCCCCGTCCCGTCCGGTCACACAGTCATGGTGCGGCGCGAGGCGCTTGGCGTGGTGCTTGCCATCACGCCCTGGAATGCGCCGATTTTCACCGCCGGCTGGAATGTCTTTCCCGCTTTGGCCGCGGGCAATGCTGTCGTGCTGAAGCCATCTGAATTCACGCCGCTGACATCGCTCGCCCTTGGGCTGCTCGCGGAAAAAGCCGGGCTGCCGCGCGGCCTGTTTCAGGTGATCGCCGGGCCGGGACAGGGCACGGGTACGGCGCTACTTGCCGCCCCAGAAATCGCCAAGGTGGTATTTGTGGGTGGCGTCACGGCAGGCCGTGCGGTTGCCGCCGCTGCCGCCGCGCGCGGCGTGCCGAGCTTGCTCGAACTTGGCGGCAAAAGTGCGAATATCGTTTTTGACGATGCGGATTTCGCCAGCGCCATCCAAGGCGCGCAACAGGCGATCTATGCTGGCAGCGGGCAATCCTGTGTCGCGGGATCACGGCTTCTGGTGCAGCGCCGCCTGCATGATCGTTTTGTCGCTGCCCTTGCCGAAGCGCAGCGGCGCATTCGCTTGGGCGATCCCATGGATGCCGCAACCGAAATGGGCCCTGTCGCCAATGCGCGGCAATTCGCCCATGTGCGGGAATTGCTCGCCGCAGGTGCTGCTTCCGGTGCTGCGATCATGGCGGCGGCGCGGCCAGGCGCATTACCGGAAGGCGGCTTTTGGGTGCCACCCACTTTGCTCGCTGGGCTTTCCAATGATGCCCGGCCAGCGCAGGAGGAAATCTTCGGCCCCGTCGTCGCCGCCATCCCCTTCGATGATGAGGATGAGGCCATAACGCTGGCCAATGCCACGCCCTTTGGCCTCGCCGGCGCGGTCTGGACACGTGATTTGGGCCGGGCGCATCGCGTGGCGGCCAGGGTCAGGGCTGGGACGTTTTGGGTGAATGGCTATCGCACCATCCATGTCTCGGTGCCTTTTGGCGGCTTTGGTGCCTCTGGCCATGGCCGCTCCTCAGGGCAGGAGGTTCTGGCCGAGCTGACGCAAAGCAAGGCAATCTGGATCGATACTGCCCAGGAACCGGCCTTGGGTTTCGGCCACAAGCCGGGCTGAGACCAAACGGCGCTTGCGCCGCCCGCCGCAAGCGGGTCTGATACAAAGAAATCAATAGGGGGTTCTCATGCAAAGACGTGATGTCTTCAAACTTGGCGCCGCAGCAGGTGCCGCTGCAGCAGCAAGCACGCTGCCATCCTTCGCCATTGCGCAGCCCGCGCAAAATCGCGTGCTGAAAATGGTGCCGCAGGCGAACCTCACCAGCCTCGACCCCATTTGGACCACGGCCAATATCACCCGCAATTTCGGGCATATGGTGTTTGATTCCCTTTATGGGATGGATGCGCAATTCCGCCCGCAGCCACAAATGGCCGCCGGCCATAGCAGCGATGATGGCGGGCGGAGTGTCACCATCACGCTTCGACCGGGGCTCAAATTCCATGATGGGGAACCGGTGCGCGCGCAGGATGTGGTGCCAAGCCTGCAGCGCTGGATGAAGCGCAACCCGTTTGGCCAGAAGTTGGCGACTGTCACGGATGATATTCTGGTGGTGGATGACATGCGCATCCGCTTCCGGCTGAAAAAACCCTTCCCGCTGCTGTTTCATGCGCTGGCCCAGGTTTCAAATAGCCCGGCCTTCATCATGCCAGAGCGTCTGGCCAAGACCGATCCCTTCCAGCAGGTGCGCGAAGCCATCGGTTCCGGCCCCTTCCGCTTCAAGGCCAATGAATTCAATTCCGGCAGCCTAGTGGTCTATGAGCGTTTTGGCGATTACGTCCCCGTGCAGACCGGCACAACAAGCCTGACCGCCGGGCCCAAAATCGCCCATTTTGATCGCGTGGAATGGCACATTATTGTTGATGCCGCGACGGCCGCGGCCGCGCTGCAAACCGGTGAGATTGACTGGTATGAACAGCCGCCGCCGGAGGTGCAGCAATTGCTCCGCCGCAACCGGCAGGTGGTGATTGAAGCGATTGACCCGCTGCCGCTGACCGGCATCCTCCGCTTCAACCATGCGCACGGCCCCTTCAACAACAAGGCTTTGCGTCAGGCCATGCTGCCCGCGATCAGCCAACAGGATTTCATGCAGGCCTCGGTGGGGACGGATGCGTCGCTTTACACCACGGGTGTTGGCATGTTCACGCCGGGTACGCCGCTCGCCAATGATGCGGGCCTCGCGCCGCTCATGGGGCCGCGCAGCCTTGACCGTGCGCGGGCCTTGATGCGCGAAGCTGGCTACACGAACCAGACCATGCGGCTGATTGGCCCCACGGATATTCTGGTGCCGGCGGCACTCACGCAGGTGGGTGCCGATCTGGTGCGCCGGCTTGGCTTCAATGCTGACATCGTCTTGAGCGATTGGGGCACCACGGTGCAGCGCCGCACATCGCGTGAGCCGGTGGAGCGTGGCGGTTGGTCCATGCTGTTCACCTCCTTCTCCTCCTTTGATTTTGCCGATCCGGCGGCGCATTTCCCGCTGCGCGGCAATGGCACCAATGCGTGGTTCGGCTGGCCGGATATCCCAAGGCTTGAGGAATTGCGCGATGCCTGGTTTGACGCGCCGGACCTTGCAGCGCAGCAGGCCATCGCGCGGGATATGCAAACGGTGGCGATGGATGAACTGCCCTATATTCCGCTTGGCTCGTACAAATCCATGACCGCCTTGCGCGCCAATCTGACTGGGCGCGTGCCGGGTCTGGCACTCTACTGGGGCATCAGGCGAGGCTGAGGGAGAAAACGCAAATGGATCGCAGAAGTTTCATTGGCGCCACCGCTGGCCTTGCGGCTGCAGGGCTCGGCGCGCCGGCCTATTCGCAAGGGGCGGCGGCGCGCACGCTCCGCGTCATTCCGCAGGCGAACCTCACCAGCCTGGATCCGGTTTGGACCACGGCGGTGGTGACCCGCAACAACGCCTTCATGATCTATGACCAGCTTTGCGCCGAAAACGCGAAGGGCGAGATCAAGCCGCAAATGGCCGAAGGCTGGGAGACTTCCCAGGATGGGCTGACGCTGACCTTCAAGCTCCGTGATGGGCTGATGTTCCATGATGGGGAGAGGGTGCTTGCCAAGGATTGTGTGGCGTCCATCAATCGCTGGGCGCGGCGCGATCCCTTCACGCAGGTGCTGTGGCCCAATGTGGCGGTGCTGGAAGCCTTGGATGACAAGCGCTTTCGCTTCCGCTTCCACAAGCCCACACCCTTGCTGATCATGGCCCTGGGGCAGACGCAATTCCCTTGTTTCATCATGCCAGAACGCATCGCGGCGACCGATGCCTTTCAGCAAATCCGCGAAACCGTGGGCAGCGGGCCGTTCCGCTTCATCCGCGAAGAATGGAACCCTGGCCAGCGCGCGGTCTGGGTGAAGAATGAACGCTATGTGCCGCGCCAGGAAGAAGTTGATGGCCTGGCCGGCGGGCGCCCCCCAAAGATTGATCGCGTGGAATGGACCATCATCACGGACCCCGCCACCAGCGGCAATGCCATGGTGACGGGCGAACAGGATTACTGGGAATACCCGCTGCATGATCTGCTGCCACAGTTGCGTCGCGCACGCGGTGTCACGGTGCAGCAAAGGCTTCTGGATGGCACTTACGGCGTTTGCCGCTTCAATACGCTGCAACCGCCCTTCAACAACCCGGCCATTCGCCGTGCCGTCGCCATGGCGGTGGATCAGCGCGACTATCTGACTGCGGTTGCCGGCAATGACCCCGCCGGCTGGGGCGTGTGTGAGGGTGTTTTCACATGCGGCACGCCCCTCGCCAATGAACAGGGCAGCGAGACGCTGAAAACCCGCAATATCGAACGCGCGCGGGAAGCGCTGCGCGCGGCCGGTTATAATGGCGAAAAGGTCGTGCTGATCGCTCCGGGTGACTATCCGCAGATCAATGCGCTATCGCTCATGACCGCAGATATTATCCGCCGCCTGGGGATGAATCTGGAATTGATCGCAGCCGATTGGGGCACGCTGGTGCAGCGGCGCACCAGCAAGGAGCCGGTGGAGCGCGGCGGCTGGAGCATCATCCACACCACCTCTTCCGGTCAGAGCCTGGCGCTGCCGGTCTATCACCTGTTCCTGCGCGCCAATGGCGACAATGCCTGGTTCGGCTGGCCCAATGTGCCGGAGATTGAGGCCCTGCGCGCCGAATGGGTCGAAAAGGGCGGCGATCCGGCGGAAAGCCAGCGCATCGCACGGTTGCTGAACGCCAAGGCGATGGAACACATGTATTATATCCCCTTGGGCTTTTATTGGCAGCCCTCTGCCTGGCGAAGCAACGTTACGGGAGTCTTCCGGGCGCCGGCGACGGTCTTCTGGAATATCGGCAAGGGATGACGCCTTGGTTGGCACGGCAAGTGCTTCGCTGACCGGGTGTGGCTGGAAGGTCAGGGCGGAAGCGGCTATAGCCGCCGCTTCCAAAGCGGGCTAAGCGACCTTCGAGAGGCGTCGCTGCTGCCCGCCAAGGCAGACTGGCGTTTTCATGGGCAGACTGGGCTGCCCCGAACACAGAATGGGAGATGGGCGATGGATCGTAGAAATTTCCTCAAGGCAACAGCCGGTATTGCGGCGCTGTCGGGCACGGCTGGGCTTTCCGCCCCGGCGCTGGCGCAGGGCGCGGCCGCGCGTACGCTGCGCTTTGTGCCGCAGGCCAATCTGGCCAATTTCGACCCGATCTGGGGCACGCAATATGTGGTGCGCAACGCCGCGGCCCTGGTCTGGGACACGCTTTACGGCTTTGACGACAAACTGGAATCCAAGCGCCAGATGGTGGAAAGCGAGGAAGTTTCGTCTGACGGCAAGGTCTGGACCTTCCGTCTGCGTGACGGGCTGATGTGGCATGATGGCACGCGCGTAACCGCGGCGGATTGCGTCGCCAGCCTCAATCGCTGGGCGGTGCGTGATGGCATGGGCCAGATGATCCGCGCGATCCAGGAAGAACTGGTCGCGGTGGATGATCGCACCTTCCGCTGGCGCCTGAAGGCGCCTTACCCCAAGATGCTGCTGGCGCTTGGCAAGAACAATACGCCGATGGCCTTCATGATGCCGGAGCGTATTGCACGCACAGATCCCTTCCAGCAGGTCACGGAATTCGTCGGTTCCGGCCCCATGCGCTTTGTGCGCAATGAATGGGTCCCCGGTGCCCGCGCGGTCTTCACCCGCTTTGAACAATATGTCCCGCGTAATGAGCCTCCGTCCTGGCTGGCGGGCGGGAAGCGCATGGGGGTGGACCGCATCGAATGGATCATCATGCCTGACCCGGCAACCGCTTCGGCGGCATTGTCGAATGGCGAAATTGATTGGTGGGAAACCCCGCTGACGGACCTGATCCCGTCCTTGCGGCGCAACCGCAATGTGCGTGTGGATATTGCCGATCCGCTCGGCAATATCGGTTCCTTCCGCTTCAACCATTTGCATGCGCCCTTCAATGATGTGCGCGCGCGCCGGGCCGTTGCCATGGTGCTGAACCAGGAAGACTATATGCGTGCGGTGGTCGGTGATGACCGGGCGCTGTGGCAAACCCTGCCTTCCTTCTTCACGCCCGGCACGCCGCTTTATACGGAAGCCGGCGGAGATATCCTGAAGGGGCCGCGCAATGTTGAAGCCGCCCGCGCGCTGCTGCGTGAATCTGGCTATAATGGCCAGCCGATTACGGTGCTGGTCGGGCAGGACCAGGCACCGCTCAAGGCCATGGGTGAAGTCACCAATGCGCTGCTGCGTTCCATTGGCATGAATGTGGATTTTGTGGCGACCGATTGGGGCACGGTTGGTCAGCGCCGCGCGTCCAAATCCCCGCCCGGTCAGGGCGGCTGGCACATCTTCCACACCTGGCATGCGGGTGCGGATTGCATCAACCCGGCGGCCTATCTTGCCCTTCGCGCCCATGGCGATGGCGCCTGGTTCGGCTGGCCCAAGGATGATGCGGTGGAAGCGGCCCGTGACAAGTGGTTCGCCGCACCCGATGTGGCGGCGGAAAAGGCTGCGGTTGCGGAAATGAATGCCGCGGCCATGAGCCACATGACCTATGCGCCGACCGGCTTCTACAAGACCTATCAGGCGTGGCGCAGCAATGTCACCGGCATTGTCGGCGGCCCGCTGCCCTTCTTCTGGGGTGTTAACAAGGCCTAATCAGGAAAGATCGCCGGGATCATGTTCGCCTATATCGTACGACGCGTCTTGGCCACCATTCCGGTGATGGCCTTTGTCGCGCTCTTTGTCTTCAGCCTGCTCTATATCGCGCCGGGTGATCCGGCCGCGGTGATTGCAGGCGATCAGGCGACGCCTGAAGATGTGGAACGCATCCGCGCCAGCCTTGGCCTCGACCGGCCGTTTTTGATCCGGTTCGGGGAATGGGTCTGGCGTATTCTTCAGGGTGATCTCGGCGTTTCGATTTTCACCAATCTGCCGGTCTCGACCATGATCCAGCAGCGTATTGAACCGACGCTGTCGCTCATGATCATCACATTGATCCTGGCGGTTTCGGTTGCCATCCCGATGGGGGTGATCGCCGCCTGGAAGCAGGGAACGACAATTGACCGCACGGTGATGGGCTTTGCGGTGCTGGGCTTTTCCGTGCCGGTCTTCGTGGTGGGCTATGTGCTGGCCTATGTCTTTGCGCTGGAACTCGATTGGGTGCCGGTGCAGGGCTATACGCCAATCAAGCAAGGTTTCTGGCCTTGGTTCCAGAATTTGATCCTGCCCGCGATTGCGCTTGGTACGGTCTATATTGCGCTGATCGCGCGCATTACGCGCGCGACCATGCTTGAAGTGCTGCAGCAGGATTACATCCGCACCGCCCGCGCCAAGGGTGCCGGGCAGCGCAACATCCTGTTCCTGCATGCGCTGAAGAATGCCGCCGTGCCGATCGTGACCGTGATTGGCATTGGTATCGCGCTGCTGATTGGCGGCGCCGTGGTCACTGAAAGCGTCTTCGCCATCCCAGGCCTCGGTCGGCTCACGGTTGATGCCATTCTGCGGCGCGACTACCCGGTCATTCAAGGCGTCGTGCTGCTGTTTTCCTTTGTCTATGTGTTGGTGAATCTGATGATTGACCTGCTCTACACCATTCTGGACCCGAGGATCAGATACTGATGTCCGCTTCCGTCCTCGACCCCAAGGGCATCACCGCCGCGAATGTCGCGGTAGCGCCTTCGTTGCCCGACATCATGCCGCCGGTGAAGACGCGCAAAGGTTTCTTCGGCTTCATGCGGCGCAATCCGGCGATTGCCATTGGCGGATCGCTGGTCATGCTGATGGTGCTGATCGCGATCTTCGCGCCCTTCCTGTTCACGACCGACCCAACCGCCCTGGCCCCCGCGCGGCGCACGCGCGAACCATCGGCGATGTATTGGTTCGGCACGGATATGCTGGGCCGAGATATATATTCGCGTGTGCTTTATGGCGCGCGGGTATCGCTGCTGGTTGGGTTTTCGGTGGCCGTGCTGGCTTCCATCATCGGGCTCACCATCGGCATGATTTCGGGCTTCGTGCGCTGGGCGGACAGCATCATCATGCGCGTGATGGATGGCATGATGTCCATCCCGCCGATCCTGCTGGCGATTGCGCTGATGGCGCTTACGCGCGGTTCGGTGCAGAATGTGATTATTGCTATCACCATTGCTGAAATCCCGCGCGTCTCGCGCCTGGTGCGCGGCGTGGTGCTGTCCTTGCGTGAACAGCCTTATGTGGATGCGGCAGTGGCGGCGGGTACGCGCACGCCGGTGATCATCTGGCGCCATATTCTGCCGAATACGCTGGCGCCCATCACGGTGCAGGCAACCTACATCTGCGCCTCGGCAATGATTGTGGAAAGCATCTTGTCCTTCATTGGTGCGGGCACGCCGCCGATCATTCCATCTTGGGGAAATATCATGGCCGAAGGCCGCGCGCTTTGGCAGGTGAAGCCCTATATCGTGTTCTTCCCGGCCATTTTCCTGTCCATCACCGTGTTGGCGGTGAACCTGCTTGGCGATGGTCTCCGCGATGCCCTCGACCCGCGCATGGCAAAGAGGCTCTGACCCATGGCGATTCTCGAAATTGACAATCTACAAACCCATTTCCGCACGCCTGATGGCATCAATCGGGCGGTGGATGGCGTTTCCTTCCATGTTGAGGCCGGGGAGACCTTGGCCGTGGTGGGCGAAAGCGGTTGCGGCAAATCCGTCACCGCCATGTCCATCCTGCGCCTGATACCGGAACCGCCCGGCAAGCTTGCCGGCGCCATCCGCTTCAATGGCAGGAACCTGCTGGAACTTTCAGAAGCCGAAATGCGCGACATTCGCGGCAATGAGATCAGCATGATCTTCCAGGAGCCGATGACGTCGTTGAACCCGGTGCTGACGGTGGGCCGCCAGATCGGGGAGACACTGCGCCTTCACCAAGGCATGTCAGCGCAACAGGCGGAAGACCGCGCGGTTGATATGCTGAAGCTGGTCGGCATTCCCGAACCGGAACGCCGCGTGAAGGAATATCCGCACCAGCTTTCGGGCGGCATGCGCCAGCGCGTGATGATTGCCATCGCACTCGCCTGCAACCCGAAGCTACTGATTGCCGATGAACCAACCACGGCGCTTGATGTGACCATTCAGGCGCAGATTTTGGACCTGATGCGGGATCTCAAGCATCGCGTCGGCGCGGCCATTGTGCTGATCACGCATGATCTTGGCGTGGTGGCGGAAGTGGCTGAGCGCGTGGTGGTCATGTATGCCGGTCGCAAGGTGGAAGAAGCGAAGGTTGGGCCCTTGTTCCGGACCCCGCGCCATCCCTATACCCAGGGCTTACTCGGGTCCGTGCCGAAGCTTGGGTCCTCGCTGGATGGGACGGAAACGCGCTTGCAGGAAATCCCGGGCCTGGTGCCGAGCCTGAAGCAGAAGCTGCAGGGCTGCGTCTTCGCCAGCCGCTGCGCCTATGCCACTGATCTATGCCGCAGCGTCGCCCCGGGCCTTGAAGAAAAGGCGCCCGGTCATATCGTCGCCTGTCATTACGCCGTGAAGGAGGCCGCCGCGGCATGAGCACGCCTCTGCTCGAGGTCAATGACCTCAAAAAACACTTCCCAATCCGCGCTGGCTTCCTGGGCGGTGTCACCGGCCATGTCTATGCGGTGGATGGCATTTCCTTCTCCATCGCCAAAGGGGAAACCCTGTCGCTGGTGGGTGAATCCGGCTGCGGTAAATCCACCGTCGGCAAGGCCATTCTGCGCCTGTTTGATATTACGGGTGGCCAAGTGACCTTGGATGGCACGCGGATTGACGATATGCCCGCCGGTACGCTTCGCCCGCTGCGCCGGCGCATGCAGGTGGTGTTTCAGGACCCGTATTCCTCGCTAAACCCGCGTATGCGGGTGCGGGATATCCTGGCCGAGCCTATCCGCAATTTTGGACTGGCGAAGGATGCGGCTGACCTCGAAAAACGCGTGGGCGACCTGATGGACCGCGTGCGGCTGCCGCGTGATGCCGTCGGGCGCTGGCCGCATGAATTCTCGGGCGGGCAGCGCCAGCGTATCGGCATTGCCCGCGCCTTGGCCGCTGAGCCTGACCTGATCATCTGCGATGAGGCCGTATCGGCGCTGGATGTGTCCGTGAAGGCGCAGATCGTGAACCTGTTGCAGGATTTGCAGAAGGAACTCGGCCTCGCGCTGCTGTTCATCAGCCATGATTTGGCGATTGTGGAACACATGACGCATCGCGTGGCGGTCATGTATCTTGGCAAGATCGTGGAAGTGGCCCCGAAGCGGGAGTTGTTTGCCGCGCCCAAGCACCCCTACACCGAAGCGCTGCTTTCCGCCGTTCCGGTGCCCGAACCGGGGGCGCAGCGGGAACGGATTATCCTGAAGGGCGATGTGCCAAGCCCGATCAACCCGCCCAAGGGCTGCCGCTTCCATACGCGCTGCCCCTATGCCTTTGATCGCTGCCGGCAGGATGAACCCGCGCTGCGCCAGACGGAGCCCGGGCATTGGTCCGCCTGCCATTTGCATGACCGCCCGGCTGCGGAAAATCCGCTGGCGGGGGCCAAGGGCGCGGCGTTGATCGCAAAACACTGAAGCAGGTGGGCGCCCCCTTGCGTTGGGGCGCCTTCCGCAGGCAAGATTTCATATTGAAAAGCTTGACGAAGCCCCGCCTTACAGGTGAGGCTCTGGGTTGAAACACCCCTGGCCAATGGTCCGGGCAGAACATGATTGGGAGACGCGCTATGC
The DNA here is from genome assembly GCA_020249465.1 of Roseomonas sp. Taxonomy (GTDB): domain Bacteria; phylum Pseudomonadota; class Alphaproteobacteria; order Acetobacterales; family Acetobacteraceae; genus Neoroseomonas. The sequence goes on from JADCFP010000129.1 coordinate 36,342, forward strand.
CGCAGGTGACACTGACCGTGAATGGTCAAACCCATACCGCCGAGGTTGAAGGCCGCACGCTTTTGGTGGAAATGCTGCGCGAAAAGCTCCGCATGACCGGCACGCATGTCGGCTGCGATACCAGCCAATGCGGCGCCTGCGTGGTGCATGTGAATGGCGAAAGCGTGAAATCCTGCACGACCCTCGCGGTGATGTGCAATGGCGCCAATGTCACCACCATTGAAGGCCTCGCGGCTGCTGATGGCACGCTGCATGTGATGCAGGAAGCCTTCCGCGAATACCACGCGCTGCAATGCGGCTTCTGCACGCCGGGCATGGTGATGAGTGCGATTGACCTTGTGAACAAGCACCCGAATGGCATCACGGAACAGCAAATCCGCGAAGGGCTGGAAGGCAATCTCTGCCGCTGCACGGGCTATCACAATATCGTCAAGGCCATCGCGGCGGCGGCAGAAGTAATGCAGGGCAAGCGCAGCGAAATGGCGCGCGCCGCTGACTAATGGGGCAGGGGTATAGCGTGATCCGTATTACGTATCCCGCTGTCTCTTGTTTTGAGCGACTGATTCACCGCTCCGGTGATTCCACCTTCGCGGATCAGGCGCTGCCCCACCTTCGCGTCCGTTAAAGGTCGCATCAAAACAATCAGCCTGATGGGAGGCGATAGACATGAACGTGGTGACACCCTTCGAAGGTATCGGCGCCAGCGTCCGCCGCAAGGAAGATTTCCGCTTCCTGCAGGGGCGGGGCGCTTACACGGATGATGCGGATAAGCCCGGCCAATTGCATGCCTGGATCCTGCGCAGCCCGCACGCCCATGCCCGCATCAAATCCGTGGACATCTCGGCAGCCGCTTCCATGCCGGGTGTCGTCGAAATCTACACCGGCGCCGATATGGCGAAGGATGGCGTGGGTGGCCTGCCTTGCGGTTGGCAGATCCACAACAAGGATGGTTCGCCCATGGCCGAACCGCCGCATCCCGTGCTGGCACACGAAAAGGTGCGCCATGTGGGCGACCCGGTGGCCGTTGCCATTGCCGCGACACGCCAGCAGGCGCGAGATGCTGCCGAAGCCATTGCGGTTGATTACGAAGTTCTGCCCGCCGCCGCCACCATGGATGCGGCGCTGAAGCCTGGTGCCGCCGCCATTCATGACGGTGTCGCCGGCAACCTCTGCTATGATTGGCACATCGGCGATAAGGCCGTGGTGGATGCCGCCTTTGCCGGTGCCGCGCATGTGGTGAAATTCGATCTGGTGAATAACCGCCTGATCCCGAATGCCATGGAACCCCGTTCTGCGGTTGGCGAGTTTGATCGCACCACGGGCGATTATACACTCACCACCACCAGCCAGAACCCGCATGTCATTCGCCTACTGATGGGCGCCCATGTGCTACATCTGCCGGAATCGAAGCTGCGCGTGATTGCGCCTGATGTCGGCGGCGGCTTCGGCAGCAAGATTTACCATTATGCGGAAGAAGCCATCGTCACCTGGTCTGCCGGCAAGCTCGGCCGCCCGGTGCGCTGGACAGCGGATCGCACCGAAAGCTTCATGTCGGATGCCCATGGCCGCGACCATGTGAGCCACACGGAATTGGCGCTGGATGCCAATGGCAAGATCCTCGGGCTTCGTGTTTCCACCCTTGCGAATATGGGCGCCTATCTGTCCACCTTCGCGCCTTGCGTGCCGACCTATCTTTACGCCACGCTGCTAGCGGGCGTTTACACGACGCCGGTGATCTATTGCGAAGTGAAGGCGGTCTTCACCAATACCGTGCCGGTGGATGCCTATCGCGGCGCCGGTCGGCCGGAAGCGACCTTCCTGCTGGAACGCTTGATGGATGTGGCGGCGAAGCAAACCGGCATTGACCGGGTGGAACTCCGTCGGCGGAACTTCATCCAGCCCGATCAATTCCCCTATCAAACGCCGGTCGCGCTGCAATATGACAGCGGCAATTACCACGCCACACTTGATCAGGCGATGGCATCCGCCGATTGGGCCGGCTTTCCGGCGCGGCGTGCGGAGGCCGCCAAGCGCGGTAAGCTGCGCGGCATTGGCTGTTCCACCTATCTGGAAGCCTGCGGAATCGCGCCTTCCGCCGTGGTTGGCAGCCTTGGTGCTCGCGCGGGTCTTTATGAGGTCGGCACCATCCGCGTGCACCCAACCGGCAGCGTGACGGTGCTGACCGGCGCGCATAGCCATGGCCAGGGGCACGAGACCACCTTCGCGCAGCTTGTTGCCGATAAGCTTGGGGTGCCGGTGGCACAGGTTGATATCGTGCATGGCGATACCGCCAAGGTGCCCTTTGGGATGGGGACCTACGGGTCACGCAGCCTTGCCGTGGGTGGTAGTGCGATGATGAAGGCGATGGACAAGATCATCGCCAAGGGCAAGCGCATCGCGGCACATCTGATGGAAGCCTCGGTCGATGACATCGAATTCGAACGCGGCACTTTCCGCGTTGCGGGTACCGATAAGACCAAGGCCCTGGTGGATATCAGCGTCGCTGCTTACGTGCCGCATAATTACCCGATTGAGGAATTGGAACCGGGCCTGGAAGAAACCGCCTTCTATGATCCGAAGAACTTCACCTATCCGGGTGGTTGCCATATCGCGGAGGTGGAGATTGATCCAGAAACCGGCCGCGCTGCCGTGGTGAATTTCACCGCCGTGGATGATGTGGGCCGCGTGATCAACCCGATGATTGTGGAAGGCCAGGTGCAGGGCGGTGTCGCGCAGGGGATCGGGCAGGCCTTGCTTGAAACCTGCGTCTATGACGCGGATGGCCAGCTGCTATCCGGTTCCATGATGGATTATACCATGCCAAGGGCGGATGATCTGCCGCCCGTTTCGGTCGCCACCCACACCACGCTTTGCACCCACAACCCGCTTGGCGTGAAGGGCTGCGGCGAAGTGGGCGCGATTGGCTCACCGCCTGCCGTGATCAACGCGGTGGTGGATGCGCTATCCGATTATGGCGTCACCCATGTTGAGATGCCGGCGACCCCGGCGAAGCTCTGGCAGATCATCAATAGCGGCCGCCGCGCGGCGGCAGAATAAGGAACAAGATCCATGTATGATTTCGCCTATCACAAGCCCACCAACCTTGCCGATGCCGCGAAGCTTTTGGCTGATCCGGATGCCAAGGCGGTCTCTGGCGGGCATACGCTGATCCCGGCGCTGAAGCACCGGCTGAACAAGCCATCAGCGCTGGTGGATTTGTCCGGCATTGCGGAGATGAAGGGCATTCGCCGTCAGGGTAATGCCATCATCATCGGCGCGCTGACGCGCCATGTGGAAGTCGCCAATAGCGCGGAAGTGAAGGCCGCCATTTCGGCTTTGGCCTATATGGCGTCCCATATCGGTGATGTGCAGGTGCGCAATCGCGGCACGATTGGTGGTTCGGTTTCCAATAACGACCCTGCGGCGGATTACCCGGCAGCCGTGCTTGGCCTTGGCGCCACCATCCATACCAATAAGCGCAAGATCGCCGCTGATGATTTCTTCCAGGGCATGTTCACGACAGCTTTGGCAGCGGATGAGATTTTGGTGGCGGTGGAATTCCCGATCCCAGAGAAGGCCGGCTATGCCAAGATGAAGAACCCGGCCAGCCGTTACGTCATGGCGGGTGTATTCGTCTCCAAGGGTGCGGGGGGCGTGCGGGTTGCGGTCAATGGCGCCGGGCCTTGCGTGTTCCGGCAGGCCGATATGGAAAAGGCGCTCGCGGCCAATTGGTCCGCCAATGCGGTGGCCGGCATCAGCCAATCCGCCGATGGCCTCAATAGCGATATCCATGGCAGCGCCGAATATCGCGCCCATCTGGTGGGCGTGATGGCCAAGCGCGCGCTGGCAGCAGCCGTCTGAAGCGCTTTCGGCTTCCGCAACATAAAAAATGGCGGCCTTCGGGTCGCCATTTGCGTTTCCGGCCCTGGCCTGCTGGCACCCCGCGCACTTCTGCGCCATGATCGATCAATAAGTCACGGGAGAAGCCGCCATGGAAATCAACAATCCCGAGATCATCGCCGAAGTCCGCGCGGTGTTTGACCGCTATGAAGCCGCCATCGCCGCCAATGATGCGGCGGTGTTGGACAGCTCCTTCTGGGATGATCCCCGCGTGGTGCGTTACGGCATCACGGAACTGCTCTACGGCATTGACGCCATTCGCGCCTTCCGCGCCAGCGTGAAATCCTATGCGCCGCGTGCGCAGAAGAAGATCACCATCACCACCTTCGGGCGCGACTTCGCGACCACAAATCTGGAATTTCAGCGCCTGGATAGCGGGTTGATCGGGCGCGAGACCAAAATCATGGCGCGTATCCCGGAACATGGCTGGCGCATTGTCTCCGCCCATGTCTCACTAATGGCGCAAACCGATCCGGGCCGTGTGGCGAAAGGCTGATGCCATGAGCAAAACCGTCGAATGCTTCTATACGCTCTCCTCCCCCTGGATGTATCTGGGGGGCAAACAATTATCCGAAATCATCAAGCGCCACGGCGCCAATCTTGTGCTGCGGCCTTATGATTTCCGCCTGGTGGTGCCGCATACGGGGGGCATTGCGCTCCGTACCCGCCCGGAGCCGCGACAGGATTACCATGCGCTGGAACTGGACCGCTGGGCGCTCCATCTTGGCATCCCGATCAAGCTGAAGCCAAAGCACTACCCACCAACAGATCAGCGGCAGGCCGGCCATATGGTCATGGCGGCGGCAGCGCGCGGCATGGATGCGATGCGGCTTTCCCATGCGCTGCTGACCGCGCTTTGGCTGGAAGACCGTGACATTGCCGACCCGCACATTCGCGTTGCCATCGCCGAAGAACAGGGCATGCCAGGCGAAAGCCTGCACCGGGAAGAAGAAAGTGCGAGCATCCAGGCGGAGTTCGACCGCAACAACCGCGACGCCATCGCCCGCGGCGTCTTCGGCGCCCCCACCTATGTCTGCGAGGAGCTGTTCCTCTGGGGCCAGGACCGGCTGTTTTTTCTGGACAAGTATCTGAGCGGCCAGCCCGTACAATCCGGCCCGGTCAAGACCATCGCCAAGACCCGGGCGCGCTGAGCATGCCGCGCCATGTCGTGGTGATCGGTGCTGGCGCGGTTGGCGCTGCCTCGGCGCTTGCGGCGCTGAAGGAAGGCTACCGCGTCACCATCCTCGATCCCGGAGAGCCCGGCGGGGACCAGGCGGCATCCTATGGCAATGGCTGCTGGCTCAGCCCCATGTCGGTGATCCCGCCGGCGGTGCCGGGCATTTGGAAGAAGCTGCCGAAATTCCTCTCGGACCCGCTGGGGCCTCTCGCCATTCGCTGGAGCTATTTGCCGAAGGTCGCGCCCTGGCTGATCCGCTATCTGGCGTCCGGCTGGCGCTGGGAAGATGTGGCGAAGACGGCGGGGGCGCTCCGCCCGCTGGTGCAGGATGCGCCCCGGCTGCACAAGGCTTTGGCTGACCAGGCCGGGGTTGGCCATCTGATCGAAAGGCGGGGGCTGATGTACATCTACCCCTCCCGCGCCGATTTTGAGGCTGAACGGAAGGCCTGGGACATTCGCCACCAGGTCGGCGTGCGCTGGATTGAACTTGACGCGGATGAACTGCGCCAGCGGGAACCGGAGCTCGACCGCCGCTACGGTTTCGGCATTTTCGTGGATGAGGGCGGGCATTGCACCGACCCTGGCGCCTATGTCGCGGCCCTGATTGCCCTTGCCCAAGCCGAGGGTGCCAAGCTGCACCGCGACCACGCTACCGGTTTCCGCATTGAAGCCGGGCGGTTGCTTGCCGTGACGACAGGGCAGGGGGAGGTCGCCTGCGATGCCGCCGTGATCGCCGCTGGAGTGCATTCCAAGCCGCTGGCACGGGCTGCTGGGGATGATGTGCCGCTCGAGAGCGAACGCGGCTATCACGCGGAAATCAGCGCGCCCGAGGTCTCACCCCGCCACGGGCTGATGCCATCCGATGGCAAAATGTCCATCATGCGCACCGCGCGTGGTTTGCGTTGCGCGGGGCAGGTGGAAATTGCCGGAATTGACGCCGCGCCGAATTGGCAAAGGGCGGAAATCCTGAAAAATCATCTGCTTGGCTGCTTTCCTGCCCTGCCGCGCGATCTGCCGACGGGGCGGGTGAAATTCTGGCTTGGGCATCGGCCTTCCATGCCCGATGGCATGCCCTGCCTTGGTCCATCGCGCGCGACGCCGGATGTGATCCACGCCTTTGGCCATGGCCATACGGGGCTGGTAGGCGCCGCCCGGACCGGGGAGGTGGTGGGGGCTTTGCTTGCGGGCCGTAGCCCGCCAATCCCCATCACCGCCTTCGACTCGCGGCGATTCAAGGCGTTTTTTTAGCCTTTCGTACGCTTCACTTAAGATTTTTCTCGCTTTTCGTGAAACGAGGTGTCATGCTGCCAAATACCAGCGTTGCATCCCGCGCGTTGCGGTCATTTATGTGTGGATAGTCAAACAGTGTTTCCTGAAAACGAGCACCAGGATAGCACCGGGCCGATCGAGGCCGAGGTGAAGTGGTATAACTCCCGTAAAGGCTTCGGCTTCGTACTGGGACCAGATGGGCAGGATGTGTTTTTTCACGCCTCTGCCCTGACAGAGGCAGGCATTGAGCCGCCCGATACCGGCGACAAGCTGGTATGCGAGATTGGGTCTGACCGGCAGGGCCGGCGCCTGATCACGCGGATCATGCAGCTGAAGAAGGGCGAAGGCGGTGGCGAAGCGCGCCCGCCGCGCCGTGAATTCGGCGGCGGTGGCGGCTTTGGGGATCGTCCCCCGCGCCGCGATTTCGGGGACCGTCCCCCGCGCCGTGATTTCGGTGATCGCCCCCCGCGCCGTGATTTCGGCGGTGGCGGCGGCTTTGGTGGCGGTGGCTTCGGTGATCGTCCCCCGCGCCGTGACTTCGGTGGTGGCGGCGGCTTCGGCGGTGGCGGTGGCTTTGGCGATCGTCCCCCGCGTCGTGATTTCGGGGATCGTCCGCCGCGGCGCGAATTCAACCGCGATGAAGGCGGCCCGACCTATGACATCGCTGGCACGGTCAAGTGGTTTGATCAGGTGCGCGGCTTTGGCTTCGTGACGCCGGAAGATGGCGGCCAGGATGTCTTCCTGCATTCATCGGTGCTGCAACGCGCCGGCAAGCAGGATGTGCAGCAGGGCGAAAAGGTCGCCCTTGAAGTGCGCGATGGTCAGCGCGGCCGCCAGGCCGTGAATATGAAGGACTGAAGCAGCCAGCGTTGTGGTCCATTGGGCTGCAACGGGGCTGAGAAAACGAGGGGCATGTCCCCTCGTTTTTTTGTGGCGTAGCGACGCTGATAATGTTTCCATTTCTGATTGAGAAAACTGAAGCAAGCGAAAGCGTCTTTACCGAATTTCAATAAAAAACACGTTTTTTCAATAGTTTATTTAACCGCTTTTTCATTTCCCTCTGCGAAATTGCGTTTGTCCCGAAAATCGGGCGCAGCGAAGGGAAAATCCCATGAATCTGAATTCTGTTAACACCAATCTTGGGGCAATGACCGCCCTTCAGTCCTTGAACAGGACCAATGACGCGCTCGCCGCGGTGCAGAAGCGCGTCTCGACAGGCTTTCGCGTGGCTGATGCCAAGGATGATGGTGGCGCCTTTGCTGTCGCCCAATCCGTGCGCGGCGACGTCGCGGGCCTTACCGCTGCCAATGAGCAGTTGGGCGGCCTCAAGGGGGTTGTTGACGTCACGCTCAACAGCCTTGGTCAGGTATCGAAGACCATGGTGGAACTGCGGACCGTGCTGACGCGCCTTGCCGATGGTACGATCAATGATACGCAGCGTGGTCAATACGAACAGCAATATGCGCAATTGAAGACGCAGGTTGAACGCTTCATCGACGATGCGACCTATAATGGCCGCACGCTGCTCTCAACAGACGCGGCCACCGGGGGTGGCGATATCGTCACGATCCGGAATGAGCAGGGCACTACCCTGACCCTGGCAGCCTTTGATGGAGCGACCGATTTCGTGGTCGATGATGCGCCGACTGACGCTGCAACCGCGCAGACGGCCATCACTGGCAATTGGACCGATATCAATGAGGCGTTGAATGATGCGCTTAATCGGCTTGGGGCTGATGCGCGTTATATTGACGCACAAGTCGGCTATAATCGAGACAAGCTTGATGCAATTGAAGGCGGGCTTGGTGCCTTGATTGACGCCGATATCGCGAAGGAAGCCGCAAGGCTTCAGGCATTGCAGATACGTCAGCAGCTTGGAACGCAAACACTTTCCATCACCAACCAGGCACCTCAGGCGCTGATTTCGCTTTTTGGTCGCTGAAGTTGATCAGTTCCTGCGTGATCCAGTCTGAAGGATCACGCCGGCATGATGAGCGCTGCGGCAGGAATGCTGCGGCGTTTTGTCATGGTGACTGGATGTTAAACGAACAAATCATGCGATTTTTTGACTTGAAATACAAAATAAACTGAATCATTTACTGAAAATTATTTTCTTTCCGGCAATCTGAGACGAACCCAAAAATGGGTTTGCCATGAAGGAAAAATTCCGATGAGCATGACATCCGTCATCACCAATTCCGGCGCCATGCTGGCGCTACAATCCCTCAATCGCACCAATGACGCGCTTGCCCAGGTACAAAAGCGCGTCTCGACCGGCTATCGCGTGGCTGATGCCAAGGATGACGGGGGCGCCTTTGCTGTCGCGCAAACCGTGCGTGCCGATACGGCGACGCTCACTGCCGTCAATGAGCAAATGGGCGGCATGCGCGGCCTGGTAGATGTTTCCTTGACCGGGCTTGAGCAGGTTTCAAAAACCATGATCGAAGTGCGGACAGTGCTGACGCGTCTTGCTGATGGCACGCTGAACGGGCAGGCGCGCGATCAGTATAATCAGCAATATGCCCAGCTTCGTACGCAGATCACCAATTTTCTGGATGACGCGGATTATTACGGCCGCAATCTTCTGACGGGTACCTCGCCCACGGATGATGTGGTGAGCATGCGAAGCGAATCAGCAGAAACCGCTGATCTCTATACGCTCGCCGCACTCGGACCTTTCACGAATTTTCTGGTCCAGGCCGGTCCTTTTGCGACCGATGCCGATGCTCGGGCGGCCTTGGATCCGGCAACAGGGGATTTCACCCTCATCAATACCGCCATAAATAACGCGATGAACCGGCTTGGGGCGGATGCGCGCTACATTGATGCGCAAATCAACTACAACCGCGACAAGATCGATTCCATCGAAGCGGGCTTGGGTTCATTGATTGATGCCGATCTGGCCAAGGAATCAGCACGCCTGCAGGCTTTGCAAATTCGTCAACAGCTCGGCACGCAGACCCTATCGATCGCGAACCAGGCACCGCAGTTTCTGACATCACTCTTCGGCGGCAGGTAAAGCCATTACGTCCTTTGGCCGGTAGCACCGGCCTAGGGATTCAGCCAAAGCACCGGGGCCTGAGCCCGGCGTGAAACCAGCTGATCATGGAATAGATATCATAGACCGGCAGGCCGAGCGCTGCACGCAGCGCCGCCGCATAGGGCGGCATATTGGTGCATTCCAGCACAATCGCACCGACATCGGGGTGGCGCGCGACCAGTTCGCGCCCCGCATCCAGAATGTCCTGCGTGGCCAGATCAATATCCATATCCTGCTGATCGGCGCGAATCAGCACGCGGAAAAACTCCCGCCCGCCTTCCGTACCGACACAGGGGATATCGCGCGCGACACCTGCGGCATCCAGATGCGCGGGTGTCAGCGATTGCTTGCTGACGGTAATCACGCCAACGCGCTTGCCGGGCGGCAGGGTTGCCTGCACCCAGGGCACCTGCATCAGGGATGATGTCGCGACCGGCACCTGCACCGCTTCGGCCAATTCGCGCTGGAACAGGGATAGGAAGCCGCAATTGGTGGTGATGGCCTCGGCGCCCAGATGCACCAATTCCTGCGCCGCGGCGATGAAATCCGGCAAAAGCCCCTTGGCACCCAGCAGTACCACTTTTTCGGGTGTGGCGCCGCGCACCACGCGAAACAGTACGGGGAAGGGCCAGGTCTCGCCATTGCCCATATCGCCCGGAATGCGGGGAAAGCGCGCTTCCAGCATCAATATGCCAAGCGGCGCGCCATAGATGGATTTGCCGCCACGCGCGATGCGCGGCGCTGAATTTGGGGTGTTCATTCCCGAAGCTTAGATGGTTAAACTGACTGCCAACAATCCCGGGGAGTTTCAAACCATGCGCTTTCGCCTGCTTGCGGCCCTTATGGCCGGCCTGATCGCCTCGCCCGCCCTGGCCCAGGGTGATTGGCCCAATCGCCCCATTACGCTGATGGGCGGTTTCCCGAATGGCGCGGGCACGGATATGTATGCGCGGCGCCTGGCTGAGCCACTTTCCCGCGCGCTGGGCCAGCCTGTGGTGGTGGATAACCGCACCGGCGCCGGCGGCAATATCGGGTCTGATTTCGTCGCGAAATCCCGGCCCGATGGCTATACTTTCTATTTCGGCACGGCGGGTACGCATGCGATCAATGCCGCGCTCTACAAAACCCTGCCCTTCGACGTGCAGCGGGATTTCACGCCTGTCGTGTTGCTCGGCGATGTGCCTAATGTGATGATCGTGAGCACGGATAAGCGCCCGCAATTCCAGAATTGCGCGCAGGTGCTGGCAGCGGCGCGGGCGCGGCCCCAGGCGGTATCCTTCGGGTCCACCGGCAATGGCGCCTCCACCCATCTTGCGGGGGTACAATTCGCCATCGCCGCAAATCTTGATCTGCTGCATGTGCCCTATCGCGGGCAGCCGGGCGCCATGGCATCCTTGCTCGCGGGGGATACCGATCTGTTCTTCAACCAATCCGGCGCTGCCATGGGGCCGATCCGCCAAGGGCAGGTCCGCCCGCTTGCGGTAATGAGCCCGGCACGGCTTGCCGCGCTCCCGGATGTGCCCACGGTGGCCGAGGCTTGCGGCACAGCGCCCATGGATACCAGCACCTGGTATGCGATTCTTGCCCCCGCCAACCTGCCGGATGCGATCCTGTGGCGCATGAATACTGAGGTGAACCGTATCATCGCGACCCCCGAATTCCGCACTTGGCTGGTGCAGGATCAGGCCATCACGCCCCCCGCCGCGCCCAATACGCCGGAACAATTCCGCGAAACCCTGGCGCGCGATATTGCCCGCTGGGCTGAGGTGGTGCGGCGTTCCGGCGCCACGGTGGATTGACGCCCCTCATCATCTTGCAAGCCCGGCCCGCCAGCCCTTAGTCCCTGTCCCCTTCGCGTCCGCTTAGCGGACAGGGACTAAACTTTTATTCGGTCGCATTTTCCGAGCCGGCAAGTGATTTCACTTGGCTTGAAAATGCTCTAATCGGAAGCGAATCCGGAGCAAGACCGATGGACATGCATCATTCCCAGGAAGCCCATGCCGAAATTCGTGAGGAAGTGCGCAAGCTCTGCGCCCGCTTCCCTGGCGAATATTGGCGTGAACTTGATACGCGCCGCGGCTACCCGACCGAATTCGTCAAGGCGCTGACCGATGCCGGATGGCTCGCCGCGCTGATCCCGGAAGAATATGGCGGGTCCGGCCTGCCGCTTTCGGCGGCTGCGGCGATTCTGGAAGAAATCCACGCCACCGGCTGCAATGCGGCTGCCTGCCACGCGCAAATGTACATCATGGGTACCATTCTGAAGCATGGCAGCCCCGAGCAGAAGCAGAAATACCTGCCGAAAATCGCCACCGGCGAATTGCGCCTGCAAGCCTTTGGCGTGACGGAACCGACCAGCGGCACCGATACCACCAGCCTTCGCACCTTCGCGCAGAAGCAGGGCGACAAATACATCGTGAACGGTCAGAAGATCTGGACCAGCCGGGCGGAGCATTCCGACCTGATGCTGCTGCTCGCGCGCACCACGCCGCGTGATCAGGTGGCCAAGCGCACCGATGGGCTTTCCACCTTCATCGTGGATATGAAAAAGGCGCTCGGCAATGGGCTCACCATTCGCCCGATCCGCACCATGATGAACCATAATTCCTGCGAGGTCTTCTTCGACAATATGGAAGTCCCCGCCGAGAATATGGTCGGCCAGGAAGGCAAGGGCTTCCGCTATATCCTGGATGGCATGAATGCCGAACGCCTGCTGATTTCGGCCGAGACCATTGGTGACGCCAAATGGTTCATCAACAAGGCAGTGGATTATTCCAAGCAGCGCGTGCTGTTCGGCCGGCCCATCGGCCAGAATCAGGGCGTGCAATTCCCGATCGCCAAGGCCTATGCCCAGATGCGCGCTGCTGAGGCTTTGATCCAAAAGGGCCTCGAGAAATTCGAAGCGGGGCTGCCCTGCGGCGAGGAAGCCAATATAGGCAAGATGCTCGGCGCCGATGCGGCCTGGGCGGCGGCGGAAGCCTGCGTGCA
>JADCFP010000013.1 GCA_020249465.1 Roseomonas sp.
GACCCCGGCGGATGTCTATTTCGGCAGGGGGCAGACCATCCTGCTGGAGCGTGAGCGCATCAAGCGCAGAACCATCCAGCAACGCCGCTTGATGCATCACCAAAACGCAGCCTAACCTCAACCACAGATGGGCCAGATACTACGTTAGACAGCGTGCAAAGCGGTCTCAAATGATTTGACGACGGACAATCGGTGTCGTCAGGGCTTTACCAGAAGATCCTTCAAAACCGTTTTATCCAGCATCGCTTCCGCGTGCAGCGGCCTCAGCTTCAGTTTCTCATCTTTGCGCTGTCGCAACCGGCGCACATCAGGGACTTCAAGCCCACCAAACTTGGCCTTCAGCTTGTAGAAGGTCGCAGGGCTCAGGCCATATTTGCGACATATATCCGCCGTCGCCAGCCCTGCCTCATGGAAAAGATGGTAGATGACCGAACGCGTTCAGCCTTCCGCGCCGGTTAACTCAGCTTTGGGGAAATAGGAATAGAACGCCGAACCTGCAGGCACGCCGCAAGCCAGCAGCTTTGCCTTCAATTCTCTCCGGAAATTCCAGGCGGTGATGACAAAAAGTGTCGGTTCGGTGAAGGATCGTACGGTATCAAGAGGTTCAATCAGGGTGCCGATACCGGGGGCGTATTTGCCGATTTTCATCGGCGCCTCATCCAGAAGATGATCCGGGCGCACACCACAAGCATTGATGACAGTAAAAGCTTTCGCCGCCGCACCAATAAAAGCGATCTTGTGGCCGCGGGCGCGGAAATCCTCGACTGTTTTCACCAAATCATGCAGGACCTCTTTGGCCTTGCGTTCAAAACGCTCATAGGTCTTCGACTGATAAAGACCAATGTTTTCCTCATATTCCGGAAGGTTTTCGGGAATGCCGAATTCCCCCGTACCAAAGGCGGCAATCAGCCCTGCGACCGGTGGCGGGCTATTCGGAAGCCCCAGGAAATAGACAGGACTATCGCCATGCACGGCAACGAGCGCCGCGCCGTATAGCTTGAGCCCCGCTCCCTCGGCGAGCTTCGCCATGGAACGCATGCTGAAGAAGGAAATATGCTCGTGATAAATCGTGTCAAATTCGCCGTTTTCGAACATGCGCGCCTGAGAGGGTTGGATGATCAAAACACCACCTGGCTTAAGGCGGCCCAGGCATGCCGCGACAAAACCGCCCGGATCATCCACATGGGCCACCACATTCATGCAAATGATAATATCGAATTTTCCATTGATTTTATCTTGAACATCAGGCCAATAGCCACAGCTGATGGGCAGCCCGCGTGCATTTGCCAAATCAACGATATTGCGTGCCGGATCCACCCCCGCGACATCGAAATGCCGCGCCATCAGATGTTTCAAAAGCGAACCGTCATTGGCCGCCAGTTCCAGAACCCGCGCGCCATCGGGATAGCATTCGGCGAGCCTTGCGCTGATCCAGCAAAAGAAACGATCAAGCGTGCCTGATGTACCGCTGACATAGGCGTAATGGTCAAAAATCGTGTGGCGATCCACGCAAAAGGTCAATTGTGCATGCCAGCAGGAAGCGCATAGGTTAAGGCCCAGCGGGTGCCGCGCCAATTCTTCTTGCGGTGATGATGTATAGCTATTGGCCGGCGGCTGGACGCCAAGATCAATAACGCAGCGCAAATCCGATGAACCACAGCAAAGGCATTCGGTCAGAAATCGGTCGGCCATTTACAGCCTTTCCAATCCTAGCGCCTGAATGAAAGCGCGGCATTCATCCAAAAGCGCCTCGGTCCCGCGCGCGAGGCCACAAAGGGCCTCGGCTTTGCTGCAATCAAGCTTGAAGGAATAGGTGGGGCTCTCCCCCTCTTCAATCACAGCGGCGCCCCAGGCATTGGCGATTTGCTGGCCGAATTCACCGATGGAAGCCGTGATGCTGCCGGCATTATAAAAGCCACTTGGCGCATCGTGCCGGATCAAATATTCCACCAGGATCCAAAGATCGCTCAGGAACAGAATGGTCCGATAGGCGCCAGCATTCTTCACGCGCACCATGCCAGTTTTCACAGCAGACAGGTTCATCGCGTTGAAAATCAATTCCGGGCGCAGATTGGGACTATAGCCGGAAACTGTACCCATTCTGAGGCCATGGAAGCGTTCCAGGAAATGTTCGGCCAGATAATCGAAGGCGAATTTGGAAATATCATAGGCGTTTTGTGCCGGGATACGGATCAATGAATTCTCGGTGATCGGTACCAGGCAATCATTCAGCGGATAAAGGCTTGCCGTGGAAGCATAGATCAGCTTGGTCCTGCTGGGCAGCTTTTTCGCAAAAGAAAAAAGATTGAGGCAGTTGTTGGCGATTGCCCCTTGCGGATCGGTAATGGATTGGCCAACGCTGGAATGGCCGCCAAACCATAAGACAGCATTGAAGGGCGCGAGTTCTTCCTCTGTCAGATCATTATAATCAAGCGCGGTAATGGGTAGCGCCAAGGGATTGCCACGATTAAGCGTATCGCAAATGCTCACCTGAAAGCCCCGGGCCAACAGACATTGAAACAGATAGGAACCAATGTATCCGCAGCCACCGATCAGCAGGATCTTATGATGCGCGCTTGCCTTCGCCGTCTTCATGGGGGCGGCGTGAAAAATGGGCAGACGATCATCCGTGTTTTGACAAAAAAATTGGGCTCGGGTCATGGGCTTGGATGGTTTCGCGGGCCGTGCATCAGTAAAATGCAGGCAAGTATTCGCTATCATTGAAGCCGCCCAGGAGACAAGCACCATTCGGCAAGACGCCGATCATCCCATGACTACTCTTCAGGGGCTTGACGGCTACCGCACATCCTCAGTTACTTGGCCTGAGAGGTCTTTGCCCGCCATCGGAAACCTCCCGTGGCAGGGCATGGCCCGCCAAAGCGCCCGTTGAGGGGCCGCAAGGAAAGGCCAGACATGTCCAAGCCCCCCATCGCCCGCACCCCCATCCCCGATATCGCTGGCCTGCCGGAAGATATCCGCGCGCGCATCCTGACCGTGCAGGAAAAATCCGGCTTCATTCCAAATGTCTTTCTGATGCTGGCGCATCGCCCGGCGGAATTTCGCGCCTTCATGGCTTATCACGATACGCTGATGGACAAGGCCGAGGGGCTTTCCAAGGCGGAACGCGAAATGATTGTGGTCGCCGTATCATCGCGCAATCAATGCCAATATTGCGTGGTGGCGCATGGCGCCATCCTGCGTATCCGCGCCAAGAATGCGCTGATCGCGGACCAGATCGCCGCCAATTGGCGCAAGGCCGATATCTCAGTGAAGCAAAAGGCCATGCTGGAATTCGCGCTGAAAGTGACTGACCGCGCGAATGAGGTGAATGATGCGGATCACGAAGCGCTCCGTGCCGCTGGCTTTGATGATGAAGCCATTTGGGATATCGCCGCCATTGCTGCCTTCTTTGGCATGTCAAACCGCCTGGCCAATGTGACCAACCTGCGCCCGAATGACGAATTCTACGCCATGGGCAGGGGCTGAAGCCATGACGGAAACCCGCTGGGAACGCATGACAGCGCCAGAATTGCGCGCGCTGGCTGAACGCAATGCCGTGGTGATCCTGCCCGTGGCCGCGCTGGAACAGCATGGGCCGCATTTGCCGGTGTGGACCGATAGCTTCATTGGCCATTCCGTCGCCATTCGCGCGGCTGAATTATGCGCCGATCTGCCGACCGTGGTGCTACCGCCGATGTGGACGGGCTTGTCTGAACACCATTTCCCGTTCGGTGGCACGATCAGCCTGGATTACGCGACCTTTGCTGGCGTGCTGCGCTGCGTAATGCGGTCCTTGCTGGCGGATGGTTTTTCGCGGCTGGTGCTGTTCAATTCCCATGGTGGTAATGCCGAGCCCCTGGCGGTTGCGTCACGAGAAATGGCCCATGAATTCGGCGTGCCGGTGCTGACCACCTCCATCACCCGCGTAGCACCCAAGGAAATCGCCGCCGCGCTTACGGTGCAGCCAGGGATTCAGCACGCCTGTGAAGGCGAAACCAGCCTTTGGCTGCATCTTGATCCTTCCCAGGTGCGGATGGATCAGATTGCCCATTCGGTTTCGCCGGGGAATTTCGATGCCGCTGGCCAAGCGCTGCTCCGCTTCTGGTCATTCGCCGAACGCGCGCCGGTCACGGGCGTGCTTGGCGATGCGCGCGCGGCCACGCCAGAAAAGGGCAAGGTGATTTTTGAGGCCATGGCGGCGGGGCTGGCGCGGGAATTGCGCGATGCGTCGCTTTGGGCCAAGCCTGACGCGGTATGGACCCCTGGCCGCGCCCAGGGGCCGCGATAATCACCAAACGGGAGGCTGATATGAGCCAGGACACCGCCGAACACATCATCGCCACGCGCCGCGCAAAAAAAATCCTGGCGCCACTGGGTGCCGCCGCACCCACGACCCCGGCGGAGGGCTATCGGCTGCAATACCAGGTTGCGACCAAGCTTGGCGCGGTACCGCCAGCAGGCTTCAAGATCGGCGCCACCACCAAGCAAATGCAGAATATCCTTGGCCTGACCGGCCCCGCCGGCGGCTTTGTGCCGAAAGAGGGGCTGCGCAATACGCCGGCAGTGGTTCGCTTCGCCGATTTTCTGAACCCCGGCGTGGAATGCGAAGTGGGCCTCAGGCTTGGGCAGGATCTGCCGCATGGCGCCCATACGCGTGAAAGCGTCGCCGCCGCAGTGGCCGAGGTGTTTCCGGCGATTGAGATTGTCGAAAAGCGCTATGGTGAGCTGGCCGAACTTGGCACGCCCAGCCTGATTGCGGACCAGGTCTTTCATGCCGCCGGCGTGCTGGGTGCCCCCACGCCCAATTGGCGCGCGCTTGATCTTGGTGCGACTCGCGGGCGCATGACCGTGGCGGGGACCGTGCGCGGGGAGGGGGTAGGCGCCGACCTACTGGGCCACCCGATGGATGCTTTGGCCTGGCTTGCCGGTTCCGATTGCGCGCGTGAATTTGGCGGGCTGCGCGCGGGGCAGGTGGTGTTCCTGGGGTCCGTGACGCCGCCGATCTGGCTGGATGGCCCCTGCGATGTGCTGGTCGAATTCGATACGCTTGGTAAGGTTGCTTTGAGCTTCACCTGATAGCTTGGCTTTGGCGCAGCGCGTGGCCGCCGCGCCCAAGGTGTCAATTAATTGCAAATAAACTTTCGATGTTTACCTTTTTGCTTACCTCTTATTAACCTTTCCATTGTTACAAGAGGGCCATGGCGTTGAAGACGCCCTGAACGTGCCAAAACGGCTGTGTGAATGGACCAAAACCATGCAGACCGCCGATTGGAAGTTGCTTCCTGACGAAGTGCAGCTTGTACTATCCCGCGAAGCCATGCGCCGCGCCGCTGACACGCTGGCTGAACACGCTGAAATGCTTGCTGCTGAAATGGAAGATGGCGCCTTGCGCGATCGTGGCGGTCCTGATGCGCTCAGGCTTTTCGCCGCGCTGGTGCGCACCACGCATGATGAGGGCTTTGGCCAGGTTGGCCACGCCTGATCACCGCCTGATCACCGCCTGATCAGATTGTAGCGAATACGCAGATCAATCTCGATTTCATGAGATGTCGGGCGCTTGAACGCGGGCAGTTTCGCGCCGCGGAAGACGGATTGCGAATAGTGATTGAGCGTGATGGAACGCGATGCGGTGCGTAGTTCCACGCGCCGCACTGTGCCATCAGGCGCGGTTATGATGCGCACACCGACCAAGCCCTGTTCGCCGAACTCCGCCGCATCGCGCGGGTAGCGCAGATTATCCTGTAGCCAGCGATAGAATTCGCGCTGCCAATCATCGGCATCATCCGCGCCGCGCACTTGCAGATTGGGCACACCAAGCGCCGCATTGGGCACCGGGCCTGGCGTGAAATCCAACTGGTTACGCGGCCGATAGCCCTGCTCCCCCAATCGGATTGGCGGCAAATGTGACAGATCAAGCGGCGGGCGCGGTTCCGGCACGGGCCGCTGCGGCTCAGCGCGCTGCGGGGGCTCGGCCGGCGGCGCGGGCGGCGTTGGGCGCGGCGCCTCGGCCATTCGGGGTAGCGGGGGCGGAGGTGGGGGCGGCGGCGGCGGAGGTGGCGCCGGAGCCTCGGCCAGCGGCCGTGGCGGTGCTGGCGGGGCGGGGCTTGGTGGTGAGGGTGGCGTGACCGGCTGCGGCGGGCGCGGTGGCTCTGGCGGCGCTGGGGGCGCAGATGCTTGCGGCGGCACGGGCGGCGCCGGTGGCGCTTGCGGGGCCGGCGCCGGTCGAGGCGGCGGTACTGGTGGCGGCGAGGGCGGCATTTCGACCGGGGCGCCCGATTCCATCGCCGAATTGAACACTATATCGAAGCCTTGCTCCTCAACTTCCAAGGCGCCTTGACGGGGCGCGCGCGGGTCCAATTCCAGGAAAATCGCCACGGTAAACAACAGATGCGCCAGAACTGAAGCCAGAATCGCGCGCGTGCGAAGGCCAGGCCGCTTGGGGCTGGCCCAGCCAATCGGGCGCCTTCCTTCAGCGCCGGGCGCACCAGGGCGGCTCAATTCAGGTTCGATACGGTGCATCGGTGGCAAAAGGGGTCCTGACAAAAAGAAACTGAGACTCGGTTCTAGTCCGAGTTGCCGAATGAGCGCACTCTGCTACATCAATCTGGCGCGCCGGGTTAGCACAGGGGTAGTGCAGCTGATTTGTAATCAGAAGGTCGGGGGTTCAAATCCCTCACCCGGCACCAGCGAAATCAATACGTTACGAGATATTTATTGCTGAATCGAAAGACCTGGATTTTCCGGCGGACCCACAGCGGACCCTGTGGCGGATTATTCAGCCCCAGGGAGACAGCCCGTTTCCGCCCATAATTTGCCCCCGCGCGCGTGTTTTTGGGCGGGTTGACCCCTTATCTTCATTTCGCGGCGATATGCGCGGACAGCCCGAACGGTCCGCACCCCAGACCGCTTGGAGATTGCAGGCCCCCCTACCCATTGGGGATAAGCGGCTTGGTGATGATTGCCAGCCCTGGGGGCGGTGGATGGCATGTCTCGCAGCGCCATAGCATCGGGCCAGATTCACCCGCACCACGCCACCACCGCAAACCAGCGCAGCAGGAACATGCACCCGGCACCATGCGCGCCAGCCGGAAGCCATCACCTCGCCTTGGGCCATAGGGCAGGCTGCGCCAATCCTCAGCAGGTTGCGGTGGGGCGGGAAGCGGCGACCTTGGATTCTGCCCTTCCGGGTCAGGCTGCCCAAGTGTCCCACTGTCCCGCACCCTAGGGGCTGGGACAGCGGGACAGCGCCGCTCCAATACCGCAAGGGCCAGCTTGCGAAGGTCAGTCACAGCCCTTGGGCAGCTTTCAGGCGCCCCACCGCGCTTTTGGACATGCCGACAGCTTCCGCCACTTGGCGGAGAGATAGGCCATCAGTCAGCAGGGCAATGGCGCGGTCATTCTGGGCGGTTTGCAGGTCAGTCATGGTCCAGGTTAGGCCCCCGCCTTGCCCTTCCATCAGTCGCGCCTCAAAGGGTGCGACAGCCGCGCCCATAGCGCCACGCGCCTTTTCAATATGCAGTTCAAACCGCGCGCCCTCTTCCGGGTTGTAATCCTGGGGACGGCGCAGCGCGATGACCGTATCAAGCGCATCCTCTCGGCGGCTTGTCCCGCGCTGCCCGCCACCCTTGCCCGCGTGGTGGATGATGATGACCAGCTTCCCGGCACGGCGCATCCGCATAAGCCATGCCTGGAATCCGCCCCAATCATCCGCCTCGTTTTCGCGCATCCCGGCTGCAAGCGTCGAAAGGTTATCCAACAGAATGACGTCCACATCAGCGGCGGCTTGTTCGATTGCCTTCATGCCGTCAGGCGCGGCGATGTTTGGCAGGCCGTCAGGGGCAAGGTCGCCAATGACAAAGCGCAGCCGGTTTGCATCGGGCAGCGCCACGCCACTACCCGCCACAATCTGCGCCAGCCTTTCCTGCAAGGCTGGGGCTGGCATTTCGCCATCAAAATGCAGGACGCGAAGCGGCTTTGGTGCATCCCATCGCAGCGCCCGGCCACCGCTTGCTATGGCATGGGATATGGAAAGCGCGACATAGGTTTTGCCGAGACCGCGCGGCGCGTAAATCATCGCCAGCCCAGGGCTGGGCAGGATGGGTTCAAGCGCATATTTGCGCGGTGGCAATTCCAGGGTGAGCAATTCCTCAGCCGTCAGCGTTTTCAGCCGTGGCGCGTCATCGCCTTCAGGCTCAGGCGACTGCGGCGGTGCGGTTGCGCCGAATTGCCTTTGAGCGGCTTCATGGGCTGCATCAAAGGCGGCGTCGAAAGCGTCAGGCGGCTGCATGGTTGTGACCTTTCCGATAGCCATGCAGGGACAACAGCCGCGCGGTGGCGGCTTCCACCGTGATGCGCCAGGCGAAGGCGCCCAGGCTGACCAAGCCGCGCCCTTTGGCGCCACCGCTTGAATCAATCCAGTCACCTGAAACGCTGCATATCCAGCACAATGGAAGGGCTGCGCCTTGCATCAGCAACACAAGCCAATCCGCCACCGCGTCACGCAAGGTGACTGTCCGCAAAGACGATTCAAACCAAAGCGGCGTCCCGATGCGCGCGGCGGTCATCAGCCGTCGCGTGAAACCGAAAGCGGCCAAGGTGCGGGCCAGCGCGGCGGGACTGGCGTGACATAGTTCCTCTGCAATGAAGCGCGGCGGTGGGTCCGCACTTGCTGAAAATCCATTTGACATGGGGGCCTCAATTCAGCCGCCAAGGCTTGCGCTTACGCCACAGAAAAGCTATCTCTGCCTTGTCTCAAAAGCAAAGTCTCTGAAGCCGTCGCGCCCTCGCCTGGGTGCGGCGGTTTTTCAATTCGTGGTGAAGCGCAGCAGGCCGAGAAGGCCCAGCAGCAGCACAAGCGCGGCGATTGTCGCGGCGCCGGATGCGGCCCTCATCATGTTTCCGCCCCCGGCTGGCGCATCATTTCAGCAGCGCGATGGCGATGCTCGCGTGATGCGGCCCAGGCTTCAACAGCTTCACGGCGATAAACAATCCGCCGCAAACCAGCCCGCACAAAAGGCGGGCCATCACCCGTTACGCGCCACCGTTGCAGGGTTCGACGCGGGATGCAGAGAAAATCGGAAAGGCTTTTTTCGTCAAGGAATGACAACATAGGGAATCCCCTAGCTGCGGGCGTCCCAACGAACCAAAGGACACCCAAGGTTTATGAAACGCCTCGAGTCATAAAAATGTCCTTTCTCCCTACGCATTTGCGCGGACGTTTTCCGCCCTACACAATGCGATTCCCTCTTAAATACCATTTCGCCAGATTGCGCCGCAAGCCTTTTCCTACCGCGCTTGGCATTATTAAGGCGCCAGATTGGCATTTTACGCACCAACAGCCGCCGCGCATCCAACATCAGGCGGCTATTGGCGCTATTGGCAGGCCCTAGAGAATCACCCAGCGCGCGCCGCGCGATGTTCGGCAAGGCTTGTTACCTTGTTGCCTTCCGGCTCAGGTGAAGCGCAGCGCAGCACATGGGCAGCCCAGGCTTCAAGCGCGGCTTTGCGCTCATCTGCGAAGTCATGCACCTGATACACTCGGGCAACATCAGAAAGCGCTTGGCCCTTATGCGCCAACAGCGCATCAGCCAAGACAGCGCTATGACCCAGCCGCGCCAGATGGGAAACACCCGCGCGCCTGAAGTCATGCAGCACCCAGCCAGTCACCTTCGAAGCCTTGTCTAACCGTGCCTTCACTTTGCTAAAGCCTGAAATCGGCGTTTTGCCGGTTGTGCTGAAAACCAGGTCCTGCCCATCCAGTCGCGTGATTGCACCCAAGGCTTCCCGCGCCGCATCAGACAGCGCCACGATATGCGCGGCTCCTTTCTTCATGCGTGACCCTGGGCAGGCCCAGGCGGTTAAGTCGGGCGAGATTTCGCTCCATTTCATGGCTGCCACTTCTTCCCGCCGCATCAAGCTGAGCATCAATAGCCGGATGAAAGGCCCATAGGGTTCGGCCATCGCACATGCCGCGTTCCAAATCGCGCCGATTTCATCACCATTCAAAAGCCGTTCCCTGGGCTGCGATTTCACGCCAGCAGGAAGCCCTTGGAAGGGGTTTGACGCCAGCTTGCCCCGCTTCACCGCCCAGGCGAAACAAGCCCGGCCATAGGCCCGCACAAGCCTTGCGGTGGCGTGTTTCCCGGCCTTGTCATAGGCATCCACCACTTGCAGCACCTTAGCGCGTGACAGCGCCGATGCAGGCCGCTTTAGTTCACCATCGAAGGCGATGCTGAGGGAGCGAATTGCCTCAGCCTGATAGCGTTCCCGGCGTTGTGCCAGATGCAGCTTGGCCCAATCATCCAGCAGGCTTGCCAGGGTGAAAGCGGCTTCGGCCTTTGCGGCCTTTACGGCGGCTTCCTGGGCCTTCCTGACCGCGCGCGGGTCAATCCCTTTGGCAACATCGCCCAGCCGGGCCTGGGCGGCTTGGCGGGCCTGCTTCAAGGTTATCTGCCCGAAGTCGCCCAGCACTTCGCGCCGCTTGTCGCGGGTCGCGCCGTCAATCCATTGCAGGATGAAAACCCGTCCGCCCTGTTTCGTGACCCGGACCCCCAAGCCTTTCTGCTCAGTGTCGAACATCATCATGTCACGCCTGTCAGGCGGACATTCCAGGGCGGCTATCGCGGCTTCCGTCAGCTTCATAGGCATGGGTCAATCTCCAAAAATATGCCGGACCCTCTTATCGCCGGACCCTCAGCGGACCCCCAGCGGACCCAGCAGAATGGTTTTTGGTGGCAATTCGTGGCGGCTTATGGGAGCATCTTATTTGTGGACCCGTTGTAAATCAAGTGTTTTTGGCGATGTTTGGCGATAGGTGGCGAGTAGTGACTTCTTATTTGTAATCAGAAGGTCGGGGGTTCAAATCCCTCACCCGGCACCAGTGAAATCAGTGCCTTAAAGATATTTGGGGGGTGGTCCGCGCAGTCTTTCTTGGCGCGGACACCATACGGACACCTGATCGGCATTAATGCCTTTGAGCGACGCGGATAACGCGGCCCCTGCGCTGGCGGTGGGCGGCGATTGGGCCTGTCCCGTTTTTCTGCCGCGCCTCTGATCACCTATTGTGCAGCAAGGGAGTTGAACCATGAACACAGCCAGGACGAATGAATTTCGCAAAGAAGCGATGCGGATAGTGAACCGCCCCGGTTTTGCCGGAGGCTGTTTTGCTTAAGTTACGCTGCCATGGCTGGATGATCCAGTGAGGCATAGTAGTGTTCTTCGGCTCGAGCGGGCGGAGTATAGCCGATTGGTGCCAACAAGCGTCTGTTATTGAACCAATCTACCCATTCCAAGGTAGCGAATTCCACGTCCTCGAAGCTGCGCCACGGCCCACGCCTGTGAATGACCTCGGTCTTCAAAAGCCCGTTGATGGTCGCGGCGAGCGCGGTGCAATCGGCAATACCTTGCAGATCGGCTCGACACCGTGAATCCTGCGCTGATCATCAATAAAGGCGATCATGGCTTGAACCGGCGGTCGAGCTCCATGAGGGTAAATCGCGCTGCGCGCAGGCAAAATAATCCAAC
>JADCFP010000130.1 GCA_020249465.1 Roseomonas sp.
CGAAAAACAACAAGGTAGAGCGGGTGGCGTGAACACATGTGAACGCAACACGCTCTAGGGTTTTTGGAGTGCAGGGAAACCCCAAGGCAATGAGATTTGATGAAGGATGCAGCTGCAGAGATTTTTGCTCACGGTACCACCTGATGGCGCAGCGCAACGCCTGACAAACACGCGCCTGGAAAGACGTTTCTATGGGCACGGTCAAGCCTGAGGCTGCTTGGCTGGGTTGCATCCAATGACCTGGGCGCCAATTGCCCTGAAGATATCCAATCGGCGTTGTCGTAAATCAGAACGGGATTGATGGTATGGAATGGGCGCGACCCCCAACGAATGGGGGGCACTGCCACTTCCGGGCCGCGCACAAGGAAAGAAGTCAGAAGCTGATCAATGCCGTCGCGCAGCCTGCGCCAATCAGCCGCACTGCCCCTACCCCGCCAAGAACGCCCGCAAGGCCAACATCGCCACTAGCCCAACCACCAGCGCCGGCAGCAGATTGCGCCCGAAGGCCAGGCACACCGTAACCCCCACGCCAAGCCCGAATAGCCGCGCCACCAATGGCACATCGGCCAAAGCCCCGGTCGGCGCGATGATCGCCAGCATGACAAAGGCAGCGAGTGTTGCCTGCGCAATCGCCGTCGCCCAGGCAATCACGGGATGATCCCCGCCAAGCCCGCCAGCCAGCCAAACGCCCGCGCTTCTCAGCAATAGACAGGCGAGTGCGGTCAGCGCCAGCGCGATATCAGCGGCCTCCACGCGCGCGCCCCCACAAGAAAGCAATGGTCCCGCCAATAATCCCCGCCGCCAAAAGCCCCATGGAGGATGGCAGGATGAAGGTCAGCCCCGCCGCCGCCGCACCACACAGAATGGCGCAACGCGGTGCAGGCTTATTCACATCAGCCGCCAGCAGCAGCGCGTAATAGAGCGGATTGACAAACAACAGCGCCGCACGCGCGTGATCATCCAACATGCCTGCGACATAAAACCCCGCCAGCGCAGCGAGCCCCGCCACCACCCAGCTTGTCAGCCCAAAGCCCAAAAACCAGGAAAGCCTGACAGAAGCTGCAATTTCGGGAAAGGCGCGCATTGCTGCCGCCCAAGGTGTCACGGCTATGAAGGGAATGGCCGGGATCAGGCGCTTGCGCTCCGCCACGCCGAAAAGCGGCGTAATTGCAATCGCCATGGGCAGGAAACGCGCATTCACCGCAATGGCACCCATCACCGCGGGCGCGATGCCGCCGACAAAACCCGTGCTGGCAGCCTGCACCAGCACCAATTGCCCCGGCATGCCATAAATCGCCCAGCACGCCACCAAGGCCCAGCCTGGCGGCAGCCCCGCTTCGCGCACCGCCGCCCCGAAGGCTAGGAAGGTGGCTGCCATGGCAACGCCCGCTGCCCCAACCGCATCACGCGCGCCAAACAGCACCGCGCCGCGTGCGGAGGTGACGCTACTCATGATGCGGCTGAGGCGTATTGTTGCGCTGCGCTATTCCCATCATGCGCTAAAGCTTCACCACACCCGCACCAATCAAGCCCGCAAGCCGTGCCGCGATGGCGGGTGCCGCATTAGCATCCAACCCCAGCAGGCGATGAATGCCGGCGGCGAGTTCCGCTTCGGTCGTGGCTGGGCGCAACGCCAGAAGTTTCTCGGCGGCCGCAGCGATTTCGCGTGGCGCTACGGCGGCGGCGCGGCGCAAATGGGCGCTGGCCGCGCGGCGATCCCTCGGCGTTATCGCGGCGCCTTCGGCCAACAGAAAACCCTGTTCTTCCTTCACGCCATGCAATTGCCGCGCAAGCGCCAGGGCCTGGCGCAGCGCATCGCGCGCGGGCGCCGCCAGCGCTTCCAGCCCCCAGAGCAAGCGCACCCTTTCGCCAAGGCTTTCGGTTGTGACGGGTGATTCAACCGCAATGATTTCTGCCAAAAGCCCGGCAAGAGTCGCGAAGGGCACATCAGCAATCGCGGTGCTTTTCGGCACTTCCGGCGCAGCTTCGCGGTAACGCTCAGCAAGGCCGGTTTCTGGCGTGGGTGCTGTGCTTTCAACAGCGCTCGCGGCAGGGGCAGCGCCGAGCAGCGCGGCGATGCGCGCGGCCTCCGCTTCCGGCCTGCCATACCAGGAAAGCGACCAGGCGCGCGCCAGTTTCCACCCCATGGCTTGCAGCGCGCTATCGCGGCCTCTTTCGCGATCACGTGCGCAACGCAGCGCCGCCCAATCGCCGGCATCGGCTTCAATGCCCAGCACGTAATTGCCGGAATCGCGCGCTGCCACATCCAAAAACAGCCCCGCCATGCCAACACGCGGCACGGCTTCCTTGCCCGCAGCTTCTATCGCCTTGCCAATCGCGGCGGCCAAGGGCGCGGCTTGAGTTTTGGCGGCAGTCGCGCGTGCTCCATCCCCCGCAGCGGCAAAGGCAAGGAAGGTTTTGAGTGTCGCAACCCCGCGCCCAGAAGCGCGCGCCAAATCAATGTCATCCGCGCCGATCGAGGAAAACACCATGCAGCGCTTCTTGGCGCGCGTGATCAGCACATTCAGCCGGCGTTCGCCACCATCGGCAGAAAGCGGGCCGAAGCGCATGGCAAGCTTGCCATCAGCGCCACGCCCATAGCCCACCGAAATCATGATCGAATCGCGCTCGTCCCCCTGCACGTTTTCCAGGTTCTTCACAAAAAACGGCTCATCTGGATGGGATGTGAAAAACGCCTCGGTGTCGGGATTGTCGCGCCGTGCGGCTTCCACCGCGTTCAGGATGGCATCACGCTGGCGGATGGAAAACGCTGCGACCCCCAAGGTATCGCCGGGCGTCTCCCGCGTATGCGCCATCACGGCTTCCGCTACCGCGCGGGCTTCTTCCGCATTGGTGCCGGTGCCGCCCGTATCAAACCGCCCTTCAACGCGCCGCAATGAAAGCCCGAGCGCGGCAGACCGCGCTCGCGGTGATGGCAGGATGAAAAGCCGATTATCATAAAACTCCGCGTTCGATGTCGCGATCAGGCTTTCATGTCGGCTGCGATAATGCCAGCGCAGCATGGCCGATGGCAGGCCGCGCGCATTGCAAAGCCCCAAAATGCTTTCCACATCGCGCGCCGCCACAACATCGGCGGTATCTTCAGCGGCTTCCTCCCCTTCCTCGCCAGTCATGCGCTGAAAGAAGCGCGTGGGCGGCATTTGCTTGTCATCACCCACCACCACCACCTGCCGGCAGCGCGCAATGGCACCCAAGGCATCCACCGGTTCCACCTGGCTTGCTTCATCAATCACCAGCAGATCAAAGGAAAGTCCGGGCTTCAGCCCATGCGGAGGGGCGAGGAATTGCGCCACCGAAAGCGGGCTCATCATGAAAATTGGCTTGGCTTTTTGCACCGCCTGGGAAGCGCGCAGCAGTAATTCGCGTACCGGCAAATGGCCGCGCTTTTTCTCCATCTCGCCACGCAGTACAGCCATTCCTGGTGCGCCATCGCGCACTTCCTTCACGCGCAGCGCATGGGCGTAAGCGGCTTCCGCGCGCGTCAGCGTAATGCGTGCGCGATCGGCTTCACGGAAATCCTCAACCAGCCGATCTGCCGCCGCGCCATCAAATGCCGCCAATTCCGGATGCTCCGCCATCGCAATGCGAAGCAAGCCTTCATGCAGCGCGAAGGAAAACACATCCTCGGCCGCTTCAGGCGCGACACGGCCATCGCCCAGGCGTTCCAGCAAAGGCTCCAACCCCGCAGCCGAAGCGGCGGCACGGCGCCAACCGAGCCAGGCGTCCAAAGCTTCCGGCGCCACCGCCCAATCGCCGAGCCTTGCGGCAAGGGCCGTGAAGGAGGGCTCATCACTGCCGAAGGCGATACGCGCATCAAATTTCGTTGCCTGCTGCATTTCCTGCAAGGCATCCAACGCCGCTTGCAGCGGCGCCGCATCGGCGGGCTTGGCACCTTGCGCGAGTGCGGCCAGCGCTGCCGCACCATGGGTTTTGCGCCAGGCGAGCAAGCCAGCGAGTGGCGCGGGATCACTCGCCTCCCCTTGCCAGAGGGCCCCAAAAGCCGCGCGACCCAAAGCATCGCCCTGGCGCAAGGCGTCGCGTGCAGCCTGGCCAGTCAGCGCAGCATCCAGCGCCGGCAGCGGGTTTTCCGCATCACGCGCAATGCGTGCCGCGAGCGTTTTGGCATCACGCCGCGCGCCCGATAAAAAGCCGAAAACGCCGCCGGCTTCGGCAAGTGTGGCGCGCGCTTCCGCAATCCCCGCCACATCCAAAGCACCCGGCCAAAGCTTTGGATCAGCTTTGGCTTTTTGCAAATCGCCAAGTGCTGCCACCAAGGCTTCCAGCGGCGCCAGATCGTCCACCCAGGCTTCGTGCTTCAGCGCGGCTGCGTCATGCGCAGGTGCCGCCGCCAGGGCAGGGTTCAAGGCCAGCGCGCCCTCCGCTGCCTTCGGCCCGGCCTCTGCGCCCAGCGCTGCCCCCGCTGCGGCGAAGGCACGAATCCAAGCGGGCAGCCGCCCCAGCAATCGATCCGCATCGGCGGGACCGATATCGGCCATCACGCCGCGCCAGGGGCTTTGCGCGCCGCCATCCGCCGCATAACCCGCCAGCAATTTTATCGCATCGCGCCGCGCCTCGATCGCTGCCGCATCCCATGCCGCTGCATTCACGGAAAAATCCGGCGCCGCCACACCGCGTTGGCGCAAGCCAACCAGCGCGCCGATCACCTGATGCAGCGCCATGCCCGAAGCGCCCACCTTGCCGCGCATTGCCGCCGCATGGCGATTGATCCGCCCGCGCAGCGACCCAAGGCGACGCACCACCGCATCGCGATCAGGCTTCGGCGGCATGGGCAAGGAAAGCGTTGCGCGCAATTCATCCAGCACCGCCCGCTTCGATTGCTTTTCGGAGTGCAATTCCAGGCAGGCAGCGCCAAGGCCAATACTCTCCAGCCGACGCTTCACCACTTCCAGCGCGGCGAGTTTTTCGGCCACGAACAAAACGCTTCTGCCATCCAGCACGGCCTGCGCGATGATGTTGCTGATGGTCTGGCTTTTGCCAGTGCCGGGAGGCCCCTGGATGACAACATGCCCACCGCGCCGGACAGCTTCCGCCGCAAGCGCCTGGCTGCCATCCACATCCATCACATGATCCAGCCGCTCCACCGGGATTTCCACATCCACATCGGCGTCATCGGCAAAAACCGGTGGGATCGAAAGTGCTTCTCCACCCACCAAAGCGCGCACCATGGGGTGATCAGCAAGGCCGGGATTTTCCTCAGGTCCAAGGTCACGCCACATCAGAAACTTGGCGAAGGAGAACAAGCCGATCGCCAACGCATCCGCATCCACGCGCCAATGCTCACGCTCCGCCACCAGCGCCGCGACAGCTTCAGCCCAGGCGGTCGGCGTATAGGCATCAGCGTCGAAATCCGGCAGCGCTGCCTTGAAATTCACCTTGAGCATTTCGCGGAGCGACAGATTTTCCGCAATATCGCCGACCGCGCCACGCAGCTTGAAATTCTGCGAAACCCCTTCGCGTTCCAAGGCCACCGGCAGCAGCGCAAGCGGCGCGCGGCGTTCGGTCTCAGGCGTTGCAGGATCGCGCCAGATCAGCGCGCCAAGTGCGAGGTAAAGCGTGGGCACACCGGTTTCTTCACGGGCCGTGCGCGCATCCTGCATGATATCGCGCAGCCGGCGCACCAGGTCAGAAGGCGGCAATTGCACGCGCAGCTTGTCATCGCGCTGATATTCTTCCCGCGCTGCATCGGCCTTTGCGTGGCCCACACCTTCTGCTTTCACCTTCACGCTCCGCGCGCGGCGCGGCTTGCCGGGCTTGGGTTCCTCAGGCGTCGCTTCGGATGCGCTGGCCGAGGCTTCAAAGCCAAAGGCGCGGCGCGCTTGCAGCGCGCCCAGCACGAAATCCGCATCCTCATCATCAATGATCATCACGCCGCGAGACGCGCCGGGCTTCGGCAGGGATAGCAGGCGATTGCGCGTGGAAAGATCAAGCAGGCCCCGGCGGGCTTCTTCCAAGGCGGTGCGCAGATCCTTCATGGGATTATTTTTTCCGGAAAGCGAAGGTGAGCAGCAGCACCAGGCCGACCAGTGCCAGAATGGCCATCATGCCCTGCACAACCTCAAAATTTGGGGAAGAAGGGCTGATGAAAATGGACGCAGCCTTGGCGCCCAGCATCATCAGGGTTTGCAGAATCCATTCCATCGAAGCGCCTTATCCGATCGTTGCGCGGGGCGGCCATGCCCGAAAGGCAGTCTTGCACATCCCCAGGCGCAGTCGAAGGGTGATTTTCAGGCCGGCGGCGGCCCTGGCAACAGCCGGTTTTCCAGGCTTTCGATCCGTTCCAGCGAGGTCTTGAGGAGCACAATCAGCTCCGCCACCTGCTGTTCGCGCAGCAGATCTATCTTTTCATGCAGCAGACTGATTTCCGCCTCCGCCCGGATATTCACCTGATAATCCGCAATGGACCTGAGCCGATCTATATCGGCCTGACGGTTCTGGCTCATCATAATAATGGGCGCGGTATAGGCCGCCTGGAAGGATAGCATCAGGTTCAACAGGATGAAGGGATAAGGGTCCCAGGCACCCCCGCCCAGCGTGATATTGGCCGCAAGCCAGGCCAGCAAAAGCCCCGATTGGATCAGGATGAAGCGCCAGGACCCGACAATGGCAGCGACCAGATCGGATAGTTTTTCGCCAAGGGTCAGCTCAGGCGCTGGCTCATCCCCGCGGCGCCTTTCGCGTGCGCGGATCAGCGTGGACCTTAAATGGCTGTGGCGGCGGTGATTGGGCGCTTCGGGATGGCGGGCCATGCGGCATTCCCCTCTGGAAAGCCCAAAGCCTGCACCAGCCCGCGCCGTTGGAACATGCGGAAAATCAACTCCGCCCGTAAGTATCCTCAAACCGGACGATATCATCCTCACCGAGGTAAGACCCAGATTGCACCTCAATCAGCGTCAGCGGGATCTTGCCGGGGTTTTCCATGCGATGGATGCAGCCCAGCGGCAGATAGACGCTTTCATTCTCCCGCAGCATGATTTCTTCACCATCCCGGCGCACAATGGCGGTGCCGGAAACCACCACCCAATGCTCGGCGCGATGAAAGTGCTTTTGCAGGGAAAGCTTGGCGCCGGGGCGCACTTCGATCTTTTTCACCTGGAAGCGGTCGCCCATGATCAGGCCCTCATAATGGCCCCAGGGGCGATAGGCGCGGCGATGTTCGGTCGCTTCCTTGGCGCCGCGCGCCTTCAGCCTATCCACCAGCTTTTTCACATCCTGCGCATGGTCGCGATGCATCGCGAGCACGGCATCATCCGTCACCACCACCACGGCATCTTGCAGCCCGATTACGCCGGTCAGGATGCTTTCACTGCGTACATAGCAATTCTTCGTATCCACCAATTCCACCGGCCCATGCGTTGCATTGCCGGCAGCATCCTTTGGTTGAATCTCCCACAGCGCGGCCCAGGAACCGATATCGGACCAGCCAATGGCAGCCGGCACCACGGCGGCTTTTTGCGTGCGCTCCATCACTGCATAATCAATGCTGATGGCAGGCGTGGCAGCGAAGGCGCCAGCTTCAAGGCGAATGAAATCGCCATCGCGCGCGGCATCGGCAACGGCGGCACGCACGCCCTTCAGCACATCCGGCGCATGGGCTTCCAGCTCGGCCAGCATGCTCGCGGCGGTCGCGACAAACATGCCGGAATTCCACAAATGCCGACCGGTTTTCAGAAACTCCGCCGCGTGCGCCGAAGCGGGCTTTTCCACAAAGCGCGCAATGCGC
Organism: Roseomonas sp.; assembly: GCA_020249465.1. Taxonomy (GTDB): domain Bacteria; phylum Pseudomonadota; class Alphaproteobacteria; order Acetobacterales; family Acetobacteraceae; genus Neoroseomonas. The sequence continues at coordinate 7,763 of JADCFP010000130.1, forward strand.
TTGACGCCTTCACCGCCGGGCAGGGCATCGCCTGTTTCGATATAGCCATAGCCGGTCTCGGGCGCGGTGGGCTGCATGCCGAAGGTGACAATCGCTCCTGCCTGCGCCGCCGCGGCAGCCTTGGCAAGAGCCGCTTGCAGCGCCGCCACATCGCCAATCGCCGCATCAGCGGCCATGAACCACAGCACTGCGCCCGGCGCGGTTTCCTCGGCGAGCAATGCGGCAGCGGCAATGGCTGGGGCGCTATTTCGGCCGACCGGTTCCAGCACAATGGAAGCCCCTTTGTCGCGCAATTGCTCGGCCACCAGAAAGCGATGCGCTTCATTGCAAACAACCATCGGCGGCAGGAAGCCAGCGCCAGCACCCCGCGCGGCGGTTTCCGCCAGCATGGTTTTATCTGAAGCCAGCGGCCAAAATTGCTTCGGGTAGCTTTCGCGCGACAGCGGCCAGAGTCGCGTACCGGTACCACCGGACAGGATCACGGGCAGGATCTGGGGGGGATTGGTGTTCATGGGTAAAGATTTCTCCGAACGGAGCTGCCAATAGAAGGAATTCAGGGCAAAGCCAAGACAAAGCAGGGCCGGGCGTTTGCCTTCGCAGGCTTCCGGTATAGGGTCCACCCCCATCACGCCTGAAAGTCGCCCTGCCTTGGATCAGCCTACCCTGCCCGCCATCCCGGAAGGCTTCGTGCCGCGCCCTGCCGGGGGGCCGTTTCTTGAGCCCATCGGCCCTATCATGATCCGGCGCGACCACGGGCCGCTCGCCTTCGGGCTGCGGATCGAAAAGCGCCATTGCAACAGCAAGGACATGGCCCATGGCGGCATGTTGGCGACCTTCGCCGACCTGGCACTTGGCATAGGCGGCTTCAACCTGGCTGGGGTGACCGGGTTCTTCACCACCATCAGCCTGAATTCGGATTATCTGGCCCCAGCCCTGCTTGGCACCTGGCTGCAATGTGAGCCCGTGCTGCTACGCCGCACCCGCACCCTGGTATTTGCGCAAGGTGTCTGCACCGCCGATGGCAAGCCGGTTTTGCGCGCGAGTGGCGTCTTCGCCCTGCCGCGGGAGGCCGCGCCGCAGCCCCCCGGCGGCTAAAAGAGATTACCCGTCGCGGCGCGCCTGGGCGCGCTTGTTCTGGGCGGAAACGCTGCCCACCCGCGCGCCGTGGACGTGGCTTCTGCCCTTGCCATTCGCCTTGCTCTGCATGCCGGCGCTGGCACCGAAGCCCGAACTCGGATGCTGGGCGCGCTGCGCCTGACGGCGGGCGAGCGCTTCCTTGAGCGCGGCGCGATGGTCTTCGCGGCGGCGCTCCTGCGTCAGTTCATCAAAGCGGCTATTCACGCGCTTCAGCGCCGAGGCATAGACTTGCTTGCGGCGGGTTGCCTTGCCGGCCTCGGCATTCGCCGCTGCCCGGGCATCGCCCTTGCCGCGCTTGGCGCGATGGCCTTCCCGGATCAGGTCGCGCAGCTTGGCGTGTTCGGCGCGCAGCCGGGTCGCGATGGCGCGAAGTTCATCAGGCTGCAGGGCGGCGATGGCCGGCTGATGGGTCGGCGCTATAAGGGAGAAGGCGTCGTGGCCCAGAAGGTCGCGTTCTTCGCGCTGAGAAATCGCCATGGCGTTTGATCCTTTTTGTTGATGGTCAGACTTTGCTACCGGGAGGCCTCATCCTGTCCATAGTAGGTACGTCCCGAAGCTATGCCTGATGTATCTGAAGATGGCTTATCGATCCAACCCGATCTTCTTAGTGACCGCGCTTTCCCGCACTGCGCTAGGTCAGAAAGGGCCGAATAATGCCTGTATCGCGGCAAGATCGACATCGCCAATGAGAATAACATCATCATCAGCACCGCCGTCCAGAAAACGAACGCCGAGATCGGCGATGATCAGGTCGTTCCCAGCACCGCCGGAGATTTCATCATCGCCGCCCAGGCCCCTCAGCGTATCATTGCCTGATCCGCCGGCAATGATATTGCGTAATTCATTGCCAATGATGATGTCATGTGCAGCGCCACCGGTAAGGGTGACCTCAGCAGCGCCCGACGCGATAATGGCTACTTCAAGATGTTCGGCCAGCATTAGACTGCTGACGGCAATGATCGTATCCGCGCCATCGCCCGCAGCTTCGACAATACGATCATTCGCCGAGACACCCTGGTAAAAATCATTTCCGGCACCGCCTTCCAAGGTATCATTGCCCATGGCACCATCAAGCGTATCGGCGCCTGCATTGCCGCGGAGCAGATTGGCGGCGGCGGAGCCCAGAATACTATCAGCGCCTGATCCGCCATAGGCATCCTCAATCGTCACATTTCGGGCGATGGAAACATTATTACGCAGCCCCCCAACCGAGGAGAAGGCTTCCTCATTCAGGTTAATCCATTGCATTTCATCATAGCCAGAGAAGTCAATCACATCCCGACCGCCGGCGTCCCAGATGGAAAAATTCACCTGATCATCGGGCCCGGCGATGACAAAGGCCTGCCCCGCATTGGCGTTGAAGCCGTAAACATTATCGCCCGTACGCGTATTCATATTGGCGCCGTATAGTCGTTGAATGGCGGCAATATCATGCAGCAAGGGCGTTGCGGCATTGGCAGAGCCCAAAAACGCATGAGTAACATTCGCATCAAAATAGCTCATGACCGAGTATTGTTCAGAATCCTCGGAAAAAATCGCGTCCTTCGCATATGCGGCATAGGTACCGGATGCACCAATATTGTAAGGACCCGGATGGGACAGACCAAGCGCATGCCCGATTTCGTGGATGAATAATTTAATTCCACCATTGGCGCTTGTGGGGTCGATGGCCAAGGCTTTTTGTGCATTGAAGTAGACAATATTCTGCCAATAACCTGCCGAATTGGTCGCATTGCCATAGCCTGAGGCATTGTCCGCAACAGAACCCGGCGTGACGGTGGTATAATTCCAAAGCGTGAATTGCGCGTTATTGCTGTACTGGCTGCCGGGATTCTGTACGCGGGTCAGGGTGATATTGGCCACATCCTGCCATTGCTGCATGACATAAAGCGCCGCCGCAATTTGGCTCTCATTGAATTGGGAAAAACCGGACGCGCCATTTCCCATGCCTGGCGCCCCTGCGGCCGTATCGCGGAAGGCGAAAGTCATTTCGAGCGCATTGCCAAGACCTTTGGTGAAACGCGCATTGTCAGTCGTGATGCTGCGAGACAAATATTCCGCTGCGGAAGTCCAATTCTGCTCCGGCAAGGGATCGTCAAAGGCGCTGGCCATCATTGGCGCCAAGGCCCCCGCGGTCGGTACATCGGGGGAAGGGAAAAGCGGCGCACCAAGGCTCATCACGCGTGTTGCTTCAATGCCCGTTCCGCTGCCATCCTTAACACCGCTACCGCCATAGACTGCGATGACACTCTGGTCCGCGAGCAGCGCAAGGGTGAAGCCTGGCACGGCAGAATCCGGAAGGGTCGTGATCACAAAATCGCTCACGCCAAGCGTACCGTCATGGTCTACCCAACGACCACGGATCGTGTCTGTATTGCCGCTTTCGAAGGAATGCCACCAAACCAGCCGGCGGCCATCGGCAAAGCCCAGGATGGCGGGCGAAAGCTGATTGCCTGTCACTGTCGTATTGAAAACAAAATCAGTACCAGAAGGCGTAGCATCCGCCCCCAGATAGCGGGCAAAGATCGCATCACCAGAGCCATCGCCGCTGCCACTGGATTGCCACACTTCCAGCACGCGGCTGTCCGCAAGCCGAATACTCCGAAGGCCAGTCTGATCACCGGGTCTTGTTGTATTCACAAGATAATCATCGGTGGAGGCATTGATGCTGACCGGAACCAAACCCCCGCTACTGGAAACCGAGAAAACTCGATTGCGGATCTCGGTGCCGTTCACCCCACCCTCAGGCGATTCAAAGCGCAATAGCAAATTATTGTTGGCGAGCGTCTGCAATCCAATGGAGGTTGGTGTGCCGGTCAGCGTTGTATTAAGCTGCATCTCGCCGGCCAGCGCGGCCAGCGTAACGGGATTAAAATTGCGTCCATAAATCTCTCCGTTATTCTCGTAAGCAAAAGCAAGTGGGCCGGTTTCCTTGCCCCGCTGAATGACGCTGTAAGAGCCATCGGCACCGCTGAGGCTGAGTTGCACCTGCCCCGTCAGCGCTACGCCATCAGCACTGAAACGGCGGCCAAAAAGATGCGAATTGCCTGAATTGATCGGATCAGGAGAGCGCCAGGTAATCAGAATGGACCCATCATTCAGCGCGAGTGAACTCACATCAGTCTGCGTGCCCGCAGTTATTTCATTCACCCTTATGTCTGGCCCAATCGCTGAACCGTCCAGGCGAAAGAAGCGCGCCCTGATGTCCTGCCCCTCATCGGCCGCGCTGCTGGACAGGAAGGAAATGACAAAATTGCCGTTGGACAGGCTCTGGAAACTTCCGGCGCCCTGATTGCCAATGGTGGTGCTGGGTACACCGAAACCATTTGGCTCCGCTTCCAAGGGCTCGATTGGCTGAAGGGGGAGAAAATCATCATGATCATCCGGGTGGTCTTCATCATTTGGCATGACCGAGGTCCATCAATGCTGCTAAAAATTTACTCTAAAACCATGACACGCGTCAGCGGTGTGAAGAAATGTGACAAAATACGAAGAAGTCATTGGGGCGTCTCTCATGGCATGATCCTTGGCGTTTTTGGCTGCGGAAAGCATCGCAGCACCAGATAACCCAATATCCAAATATGACTTATCGGTCATTTTTCGTATTTTGTCTGGATCAAGGCCAAGGCCGCCAGTATCGGTGCCGTCAGGCAGCAAGCGCCTACCGATACACCCCCGCCGCCCGCGCCGCCTGCGTCGCCAGCGCCACCATCAGCGCGAAGTTCGGCATGGGCACGCCCAAATCCTGCCCCAACCGAAGCGGCGCGGTGAATAGCGCGTCAATTTCCATGGGTCGGCCCAATTCCAGATCCTGCAGGATGGAAGGCTTATGCGCAGTCTCCCCAAAGCGGCGCATCCGCACTTCGCCCGGCACTTTCAGATCATGCCCAAGCGCGCGGGCCAGCGCCGAACCCTCATCGGAAATCCTCACCCCGGCCTCAAAGATGGCCGGGTCAGCCAGCGTTGCCTTCATATCCTGGCGCGAGAGCAGGCAAAGCGGCCCCACCACCATATTGCCGAGCAGCTTGCCCCAGATGCGGTGGCGGATATTCGCAACCGCTTCCGTCGGCATGCCACCCGCACTCAATAGCGCAGCCAAGGTCTGGGTACGTGGCGAAACCGCGCCATCACGCTCCCCGAGATAAAGCTTCAGGTCCGCATGGTCTGAGGTGACAATGCCAGGCGCCACCACCGCACTCGCGGCATAGATCACGCCGCCAATGGCACGCTCCACACCAATGGCGCGGCGCAGCGCGTCATCGGGGTCGAGCACCGCCAGGCGCTTTCCTTCCAGCGCGCCGCCAATCCCATCGAAATACCACCAAGGAATGCCATTCATGATGAAGGCAACGGGTGTGTCCGGGCCAAGCAGTGGTGCAATTCCTGCCGCCACAGCCGGCAAGGCTGGCGCCTTGACGGTGACCAGCACGGCATCCACCGGGCCGATTTCAGCAGCGTTTTCCGCCGCCCGCACAGGGTAGGTCTGATCACCTTCTGCGGTGCGGAGCGTGATCCCCCGCGCTTGCATCGCGGCCAGATGGGCGCCGCGCGCAATCACACTGACCTCGGCGCCTGCCGCAGCAAGGCGCGCGGCCAAATGCGCGCCAATCGCACCCGCGCCATAGACGCAAATGCGCTTCACGGTGCGTGGTCGCGCAGTTGCGCGCAAATGCTAGCACCGGCAGCGACAAGCTGTTCCACTATCCGCTTGCCATGGGCGGCATTGGCCCCGCGCGGATCGGGCGCGGCAACGCCGCCAGGTGCAACTTCTTCCACCCACATCGGCACGGCAAATTCCACACCATGGGCGCGGATGGCGCCAAAGCCTGTTGGTGGTACGCCAAGATAAGGCCCGGTACCTTCGCGTGCCCGCGCCGCTTCCGGGCGGCAGAGCTCCGGCTTCAGCGCCATGGTCACGGAAGCAACCGGGTCTCCACCATGGCCGAAGGTGATGGGCTGCCCGCCCAATTCGCCATGCAGCTTGCCGGCTTCCCGCCAAAGATGCAGCGCGGGGATAATCACGCCATGCCGATGACGCATGCTGCGCGCAGCCGCATCAGCTGGCGCGATGGTGCCAGCGTGGCCATTCACGATCATGATCCGCCGCGTGCCGGTTTTGATGAAGGCTTCAGCCATTTCCTCGATCACCGCCGTCAACGTCGGGACTGTCAGCGTGATGCCCCCCGCGACACCGGCGAAGAAATCCTCACCACCAAAGGGAATGGCCGGCGCCACCAGCGCATCTGCGCCCTTGGCGAAAGCGGCGGCGGCAATGCGGCAGGCGATTTCCTCGGCCACTAGGTAATCGCCCATCGGCAAGGCCGGGCCATGGGTTTCCAGACTGCCCATGGGCAGGATCGCCACAGCACCCGCCGCCAAACGGGATGCGACCTCAGGCGCGGTCAATTCCGCGATGCGATGCGCGCTCATGCCAGCAAATCCAGCGCAGCGCGCGACAGGGCCTGCACCCCAAGGCCGATGCAACGCTCATCCGGTTGGTAGAAGGCATTATGCAGCCGGTCATCGCGCCCCGGCTGGCCAGAGCCGATGCGCAATTGGAAGGAAGGCGCACAGGCGGCGAATTCCGCAAAATCCTCAGCGCCCATGGAAGCTTCCCCTTCGCTGATCACGTCGCCCATCTGCCGGCGCACTGCGGCAATCACGGGGTCCAGTACGCGGTCATCATTGACCAAGGGCGGAACCTTGCGGACATAATTCATTTCCGTCTTCACGCGCATGGAAACGCCGATCCCTTCTGCGAGGCGGCGCAAGGCCGCTTCGGCAATATCGCGCGATTCATGATGCAGTGTGCGCACCGTGCCCTTCAGATGCACGCGTTCAGGAATGATGTTATAGGTGGTGCCGCCAACGAATTGCCCAATGGTCACCACGGCGGGATGCAGCGGCTTGATTTCCCGGCTGACCACGGTTTGCGCTTCCTGCACAAAGGCCGCCGCCGCCACGATGGGATCAATCGCCGCGTAAGGATGCGCGGCGTGGCCGGATTTGCCCTGGATGATCAGGTCAAACCGGTCAGATGCCGCCAGGCAGGCGCCGCGCACATAGCCAAAGCTGCCCACCGCCATATCCGGGTGATTGTGAAAGCCAATCGCCATATCCACGCCATCCGCCGCGCCATCGGCGATCATGGCGGCTGCACCTTCGAGCACTTCCTCTGCCGGCTGGAAGATCAGCCGCACCGTGCCGGCAAGCTGCGGCGCCAGATCCTTCAGCACCGCCGCCACCCCCAAAAGGGTGGAGGTATGGATATCATGGCCGCAGGCATGCATCTGGCCGGCGATTTCACTTGCGAAGGGCAGTGCCGTTTCTTCATGGATCGGCAGCGCATCCATATCGGCGCGGATGGCGAGTGTCGGGCCAGGGCGCCCCCCCTTGATCTCAGCGACCACGCCCGTGCGGCCCACACCGATGCGCGGCGTGAGGCCAAGGCGGGAAAGCTCGGCGGCCACAATCCCGGCGGTACGGGTTTCCTGAAAGGCGAGTTCCGGATGGGTATGGATGTCGCGCCTAATTTCGATCAGGCGTGGGGCCACTGCCTCGGTCGCTTCACGGATGCGGGTTTCGGGGTCATTCGGCAGGCGGTCGGCTGGCGACATGCGGCGATTTCCTTTGGCTGGCTTATATTTCCAACGGATGATCAGCCCTGGCGTCGCCGGAGGCAAGGCTTGGCCTACCCGTGCTTGCCGAGGCTTGGCTCTCATGCAATAGAAAAGACCATAAACATGGGGGCAAAGGGATGAGGAGCGTTGCACGTCGCAGCGTTGTGTTTGGTATTGGCGCTTCGCCGCTTTTGGCGGTGGGTGTGCGTGCGCAAGGGGCGTGGCCATCCCAGTCTATTCGCTTGGTAGTGCCGTTTGCGCCAGGCGGGACGACCGATCTGGTCGCACGGCTGATTGCCGCGGGTTTGCAGGAAAAGCTTGGCGTTTCCATTGTGGTGGAAAACCGCGCCGGTGCCGGTGCCACGCTTGGCAGTGAAACCGTCGCGCGTGCCGCGCCCGATGGCTATACGCTGGTCATGTCCAATATCGCGAGCCATGCGATCAGCCCGGCCGTTTATGGCAGCAAGGTCCGCTATGATCCGGTGAAGGATTTCGCCCATATCGCTTTGGTGGTCAGCAACCCGACCGTTTGGGTGGCCAATCCGCGGGCTGGCATCCGCACCATGGCCGATGTGGTGGCGCGGGCGAAAAGTGCGGGCGGCTTGCAGGTGGCGACTTCGGGCGCCGGATCATCCAATCATCTTTTGGTCGTGCAAATGAGCCGCCTGATCGGCACAGAAATCACCCATGTGCCCTTCCGCGGCGCGGGGCCGGCCATGCAGGCGGTAATCGCGGGCCAAGTACCCATGATGTCAGACAGCCTGCCTTCGGCGGCAGCGCATATCAAGCAAGGGTCAGTGGTTGCTGTGGGCATGTGCTCGGCCGAGCGGCACCCTTCCTTTCCGGATGTGCCGACCTTCCGGGAACAGGGCTTTCCCCTGGAATCGGATTCCTGGTTCGGGCTTTCCGCGCCGGCGGGCACGCCGGTGGCGATCATCGAACGGTTGAACCGCGAAGTGCTCGGCCTGCTGCAAACGGCCGAGATCAGGAACCGTTTTGCAGAGCTTGGCGGGACGCCAGGGACTTACTCGGCGGCGGATTACAACAGATTCATCATAAGAGAGGTGGCCAAATGGGCGCCTTTGGTGCAGGCTGCTGGCGCGACGGCGGATTGACTATGTCGCGAATTGGCCGAAAGGCTTGGGGGCAAGGCTGACCCGAAGGGTCACGAAGGGTGGAAGACGGGCATGAAACTCAATACGAAAGATTTGCTTTCGGCTACGCTGTTTATCGGCCTGGCCGTGATTGGGCTTTGGCTCAATCAGGATCATAATCTTGGTACAGCGCGCCGTATGGGGCCGGGCTACATGCCCATGCTGGTGTTCTGGTTGCAGATCATCTTGGGCGGCATTGTGCTGTTCTTTGGCCTGTTCAATGGGCCTGACCCGCTGGACAAATGGACCCCGGCTGAGATTGGCTTCCTGATTGCGGGCGGTATTGTCGGCGTGGCTGCGGGCATGATTGCGGCGCGCATTCCTGGTTTCCCATCTGCCGGTTGGAACCCGCTTGGCATTGGCCTGTTTGTTGGATGTCTGGTTTGTTCAGTTCCACCCGGATGGCGTGCCCTGTTCTTGCCTAGCGCAGCCTTCACGCTGTTTGGCCTGGTGCTGGAACCGCTTGGCTTCATCGTGGCCATCGTCGCGACGGTGGTATGTTCCGCTTTCGCGGATCAGGAACATTTGGATCGACCACTTGGTGTCGTTGGGCTTTGTGCGTTCCTTTGCGCGCTCTGCTGGGCGATTTTTATCTATTACCTTGACATTCGCGTGCCGCTCTGGCCGCAGCTCTGATCGGGAAGGCAGAACACCATGGATCTTGTTGCCAATCTCGCGCATGGCTTCGGCGTTGCATTCACGCTGAATAACCTGCTTTTCTGCCTCATCGGCTGCATCATCGGCACCGCCATTGGCGTGTTGCCAGGCATTGGTCCGGTTGCGACGATTTCGCTACTGCTGCCGATCACCTTCGGCCAGCCGGCCACCACCGCCATCATCATGCTGGCCGGGATTTATTACGGCGCGCAATATGGTGGCTCCACCACGGCTATTCTCCTGAACTTACCAGGGGAGGTCAGTTCGGTGGTCACAACGCTTGAAGGCTATAAAATGGCCCGAAGGGGGCGCGCCGGAGCGGCCTTGACCATCGCCGCGGTCGCTTCCTTCTTCGCAGGGTGCGTGTCCACCGTGTTGGTGGCGGCCTCTGGCCCGCTGCTGACCTCGGTCGCGCTATCTTTCGGGCCGGCAGATTACTTCTCCCTCATGCTACTCGGCCTGATCATCTCGGCCGTGCTCGCGCAGGGCTCTGTGGTGAAGTCCATCGGTATGGTGGTGTTTGGTGTGGCGCTGGGCTTGGTCGGTACCGATGTCCAAACCGGCCAGCAGCGCTTCACCTTTGGCATTCCTGAGCTTTCCGATGGCATTGGCTTTGTGTCCATCGCCATGGGCATGTTCGGCATTGCCGAAATCATCCTGAACCTGGAAAAGCCCGAAGCGCGCAGCGTCATGACTGGCAAGGTCGGCAGTCTGCTGATGACACGCGAAGAAGTGAAGCGCGCCACCCCGGCGGTGCTCCGCGGCACGGCGGTGGGCAGCTTACTTGGCATTCTGCCGGGTGGCGGCGCGGCGCTCGCTTCCTTCGGTTCCTATATGATGGAGCTCAAGGTGTCCCGCGGGCGGCATGAATTCGGTACCGGCGCCATTGAAGGCGTTGCGGGTCCGGAAGCCGCCAATAACGCGGCGTCGCAAACATCCTTCATCCCGCTGCTCACGCTTGGCATTCCGGCCAATGCGGTGATGGCGCTGATGGTGGGCGCGCTGATCATTCAGGGCATCCAGCCGGGTCCGCGCATGGTGGAAGCGCAGCCTGACCTTTTTTGGGGGCTGATTGCCTCCATGTGGGTCGGTAACCTCATGCTGCTGGTCATCAACCTGCCAATGATCGGGGTTTGGGTGAAGCTGCTGGCGGTGCCGTATCGCCACATGTATCCCTCGATCCTGATCTTCTGCGCGATCGGCGTCTATTCGCTGTCGAACAATGTGTTCGATGTCTATCAGACCGTGTTCTTCGGCCTGTTTGGTTACCTCTGCTCCAAGCTGCGGCTGGAACCGGCGCCGATGCTGATTGGCTTCGTGCTGGGGCCGATGATGGAAGAACATCTGCGCCGCGCCATGCTGCTTTCGCGCGGTGATCCGATGGTCTTTGTCCAGCGCCCGATTAGCGCCACCATGCTGGCGATTGGCGCCATCGCCCTGATCGCGATGCTGCTGCCCAATATCCGCAAGGGCAAGGACAAGGCGCTGCAGGAATAGCGGTTCCTTTATTCCCGAATCGGGCCGGCCCCGCGCAAGTGGGGCCGGCTTTTTCTTTGGGCATTTCTGCGTTACGCAGGGATGCTATTCGCTGTTTTAAGGACTTCCATCATGCCCCCGCTTTCCGCCCGCCTATCCCCGGCCTTGCAGGTTGTCACCGCTGCCGTACAGAAGGCAGGGCGCCGCTTGCTGCGTGACTTTGGTGAGGTGGAACAGCTTCAGGTCAGCGTGAAGGGGCCATCCGATTTCGTCTCCACCGCCGATCTCCGCGCTGAACAGACCTTGCGTGAGGAATTGTCCAAGGCGCGCCCCGGCTTCGCCTTTCTGATGGAAGAATCGGGCGCCTCCGGCGGCGATGATTGGGAATGGCGCTGGGTGGTGGACCCGCTGGATGGCACCACCAATTTCCTGCACGGCATTCCCCATTGGGCGATCAGCGTCGGTGTCGAAAAACGCATCGCCGCCGACAAGACGGAACTGGTTGCGGGCGTGGTCTATAACCCTGCGTCGGATGAGATGTTCTGGGCCGAAAAGGGTGTGGGGGCTTTCCTGAACGACAAGCGGCTCCGGGTTTCAGGCCGGAAGGACATGCGCGAAGCGCTGTTTGCGACCGGCATTCCCTTTGGCGGCGTGGCGCGCAAGGCGGAATTCAGCGCCACACTCCATAAGCTGATGCCGCAAGTGGCCGGCGTCAGGCGCTTTGGCGCGGCGGCGCTTGACCTCGCTTGGGTGGCGGCGGGGCGCTATGATGGTTTCTGGGAATTTGGGCTGAAACCCTGGGATATCGCCGCCGGCATCGTGCTGGTGCGCGAAGCCGGCGGCTTCGTGAGCGACCCGGACGGCAATGACCCCTACCCGTCTGGCATGGTGGTGTGTGGCAACCAGGCGCTGCAACCAAAGCTGCGTGAGGTGGTGGCGGATGGCATCGCAGCCGTGAAAGCGCATCAGGCAGCGGGATGAGGCGGGGCGCGCCCAGTTTTACGCGCCGGGCCGGCTTGGCGGCCGGCTTTGCCCTGCTGAGCCTAGCCGCCCGGGCGCAAGCGCCAGACCCAAGCCTGCCGCCGGACCCTGCCCCGGCCCCGCCGCCGCCGGTCCAGCTGACGCCGCTGCGCCCGCAGATACCGCAATCCCCGGCTCTGCCCTTAGCGGGCCTGCAGGCGCTGCCTGAAGGCGGGTTTCGGCTGCGCATGACGGGTACGGAACTTACGCCCGCACAGGCCAGCGCCGTACAGGCACTCGCTCGGACCATGGCCGCGCTGCCGCAGGGCCGCATTACGGTGGAAGCCCAGGTGGCGGGGCCAGCCGATGATGTCTCGGCTGCCAGGCGCCTTAGCCTTGCCCGCGCGCAGGCGGTAAAGTCAGCGCTGGTGGCGGGCGGGCTTACGCCAACCCGGATTGACCTCCGCCCGCTTGGCCGGCTTTCCGGCGCGCAGGATACGGTGGACATCCTGCCCCCTGGCGTGGCAAGCCCGAATGCGGAGGCAAGGCGCTCATGACCCAGCCCACAATCTATCTTTGGCGAATGGTGATTTTTCTGGCGGCAGTGGCGGGCATTGCCGCCATGCTGGCACCCGATCTGCTGCATGCCTTCCAGGCCAATCCGCTGCTGAATGGCGTGATTCTGGCCGTGCTACTGTTTGGCATTGGCATGACCTTTAGTCAGGTGCTTTCACTCCGGCGAGAGGTCGCCTGGGTGGATGGTTTCCGTACGCCCAAGGATGGGCTTTCGGCGCATCAGCCGCGCCTGCTGGCGCCGATGGTTTCCATGCTGTCGGGGCGGCGGAATGAACGCGTTTCGCTCTCGGCCTCCGCGATGCGGAGCGTGTTGGACGGGCTGCAATCGCGCCTTGATGAACGGCGCGAATTGTCGCGCTATGTGACTGGGCTGCTGATCTTCCTCGGCTTGCTTGGCACCTTCTGGGGCTTGCTGCTGACCATTGCTTCGATTGCCGATGTGATCGGCAATATGTCGGTCGGCTCCGGCGATTTGAATGTGTTGTTTGAACAATTGAAGACTGGGCTTGCGAAACCCTTGCAGGGCATGGGCACTGCCTTTTCCGCTTCCATGCTGGGGCTTGCGGGGGCGCTGGTGGTGGGGTTTTTGGACCTGACGGCAGGGCAGGCGCAGAACCGTTTCTTCAATGATCTGGAGGAATGGCTGGCCGGGCTGACGCGGCTTTCTTCCGGCATTCTGGGCCAGGAGGGTGAGGGCAGCGTGCCCGCCTATGTCCAGGCGCTATTGGAACAAACCGCCGAGAATCTGGAAACCCTGCAATCCACCATCGCGCGTGGTGAGGAAGGCCGCGCCGCCACATCCCAGGCGCTGATGACGCTGACCGAACGTATGACCGTGCTGACGGAACAGATGCGCGCCAATAATACGCTGATGCGCCGCATTGCCGATGCGCAGGATGGGCTGGCGCCGGCCATATCGCGACTTGCGGAAAGCCAGGCCGATCGGGGTGAGGCGGAAGCGATGCGCGGGCATTTGCGCAACCTTGAAATCTATCTCGCGCGGTTGGTGGAAGAAGTGGCGCAAGGCCGTGCGCAATCCACCAATGACATCCGCAATGAGATCAAGATCCTGACCCGCACCATTGCCGCCATCGCGGAGGAACAACCGCGGTGATGGATAGAGAGCACTAAGGGAATATGGCAGGGTCTTCCGAAAGGCGGCGCGGGCGCGGCGGCAATCTGGATGTCTGGCCAGGCTATGTGGATGCGCTTTCCACGCTGCTCATGGTCATCATCTTCGTGCTGCTGGTCTTTGTGCTGGCGCAGGGCTTTCTTTCTGTGGCGCTCAGTTCGCGCGAAAAGGCAATGGATCAGCTCAATCGCCGGGTCGCGGAATTGGCGGATTTGCTTTCACTGGAAGCGGCGCAGGGCGAGCAATTGCGCCAGCAATTGGGGCGGCTCAATGATGATCTGCGCAGCGCCGCAACGGCACGCGATTCGGCCCTGCAATCGCTGGCGCTGATTCGCGATGAACGCGATAGGCTTACCAGCGAACGCGATGGGCTGCGCGGGGAACGTGACAGGCAGGGCGCGCGACTATCGGATTTGGAATTGGCGGCGCGCAGTGCGGCAGACCGCGCAGCGGCCACGGAGCGGCAATTGGCTGAGGCGCTGGCACGCGCTGAACGCACCGGTGGTGATGCGGCGCGGTTGCAACGGGATTTGCGCGGCAGCCAGACGGAATTGACCGAAGCGCGCCAGCGCGCCGAAGCGCGCATCAGCGATCTGGAACGCGAACGCCGCACCGCGCTTACGGAATTGGCAGCAGCCCAAGCGGCATTGGAAGCGCTGCGCCGCGAAGCCCAGGCGCTCGACCGGCAAGTGCGCGTCGAACGTGAAACCGTCACGCAGCGGCTTTCGGAGATGGCACGGCTTTCCGAACAGATCAGGGCGTTGACGGCACTGCGTGATGAATTGGAACGCCGCGCGGCGCAGGAACAGCGCGGGCGCGAAAGGGCGGAAGCGGAAGCGGGCGAACGCGCGCGCTTGGCGGAAAGTGCCGCGGCGCAAATCGCGCTGCTGACGCGCCAGACCGAAGCGCTCCGCGCCGAATTGGCGCGGCTGTCACGCGCGCTTGATCTGGCGGAAGCGGAAGGGCGGGATCGTAATGCGCAAATCGCGCTACTTGGTCAGCGCCTGAACGCAGCACTGGCAGCGCGGGTTGAGGAATTGCAGCGCTATCGCAGTGATTTCTTTGGCCGACTGCGTGATGTTTTGGGCGAAAGGCCAGAGGTGCGCATCGTGGGGGACCGCTTCATCTTCCAGGGCGAGGTGCTTTTCGCCCCGGGCAGCGCGGAATTATCCGAAGCCGGTCTTAGGCAAGTGCGCGCATTGGCTACGGTGCTGGCCGAGGTGACGCCGCTAATCCCCGCTGATGTCGCTTGGGTTTTGCGCGTGGATGGCCATGCGGATCGCACACCTATTCGCAGCGCACGCTTTGCCAGCAATTGGGAATTGGCCGCAGCGCGCGCCATTGCGGTTGCCCAAATGCTGATTGCGGAAGGCCTGCCGCCCAACCGTGTCGCCGCCACCAGCTTTGGCGATGCACAGCCGATTGATCCGGGCGATTCACCGCAAGCCTTGGCGCGCAACCGCCGCATTGAATTGCGCCTGACGGATCGGTAACGGCCTGGCGCTCGCTGTCAGTAAAGATTGGCCTTCATGCGCGCCGGTGCCGCCTGATCAAACGCCGCCGCATCCAGCGCGCCCTTCTTATGCGCGGAGATCAATTGCCCCATGCTCGGCACCTCAGCCGGGCGGGTGTGGCCGGCCCAAAGAGCTGAGCGCATCAGCGCTTTCGGGCATTGCATGAAGATTTCACGGATTTTGATGATCAGCACGGTGGCTGGTTGCTTGCCCTGTGCCAGGCAGCGCGCACGCAATTCCGGATCGGTTGAAATGGTGGCGGTGCCGTGCAGCCGTAGCGTTTCATTGACGCCGGGGATCAGGAACAGCAGCGATACGCGATTGTCCTCCAGAATATCGCGCAGCCCATCAAGCCGGTTATTCCCCTTGCGATCAGGCAGCAGCACATGCTGGTCATCCAGCACCTGGACAAAGCCAGGCGCATCGCCGCGCGGCGTGATGTGATTGCCCCGCGCGCCCTGCGTGCCGAGCAGCGCAAAGGGGCAGGCGGCAATGAAGGCGCGCGTTGGCGCATCCAGCCTGTCGGTGGATTTGTTTGCGGCGGTTTCCGAGACCTGATCATACAGGGCTTCAAGATCCGCGATTGTGGTGATGGCGAATTGATCCATGGCAGGCACCGTCGCAGAACTCAGGGCCGCGTGCAAGAAAAGGAGCAGTAGCGCCCCGATGCCGGCTGCGCTTAAGCTTTGCCTTCCAACCTGGATAGGAACCCCACCATGATCATTGATCTTCGCATCTATACCTGCCTGCCCAATAAGGTCGCTGATTTCGTCGCGCTTTATGAAAAGGAGGGCTGGGAGATCCAGAAAAAGCACCTCGGCCGCTGCTATGGCTGGTTCACCACCATCGAAGGTGAGCTCAACACCATTGTGCATATGTGGGCCTATGATGATCAGGCGGATCGTGAACGCCGCCGCAGCGCCATGGCAGCCGATCCCGCCTGGGCCGCCTATCTCAAGAAAGTTGCGGATACCGGCGCGTTGGTGAAGATGCAGAATCGCATTGTGAAGCCAACCGCCTTCTTTGAAGCCTTCCAGGCCGCGCAAAAGGGCTGACGCCCATGGTCGGGCCGGCAGTACCGATTGAGGTTGATCCCGAAACCGGGATCTGGCGCACCGATGGGCTGCCGATGATCTACCTGCCGCGCCATTTTCTGGTGAATATTCAGAAAAGCGTGGAGGAAGCGATCGGCGCTGATCGCTTCCGCGGCATCATGTATGGCTCGGCAGATCTTTCCGCGCTGCAATGGTGCCGCGCGGAAGGAAAGACCCATGGGCTGACACCCGTTGAGACATTCCGTCATTACCTGAAACGCCTATCGCAGCGCGGCTATGGATTGTTTGAAATCACTGGCTTGGATGAGGCTGCCGGCACCGCCGCGGTCACGGTGCGCCATTCCGCCTATGCGCTGGCTTACGGGCAGGTTGGGCGGCCGGTCTGCTATATGTTCGAAGGCAGTTTTGGCGGGGCCATGCGTTTCGTCATAGAACAGGCCGGGCGGGCGGCCGAGCCCACCTGCCGGGAAGTTGCCTGTGCGGCACATGGCGCCAGCGAATGCCGCTTTGAACTCCGCTGCGATCCGGTGTGACCGATGACGCGCTAAACGATCCGCGCCTCAAAGGGTGGCTGTAAATCCGGCGCATCGAATTCCACCACCCAAAGATCGGGATCGCGCTGCACCTGCCGCGCGACATAGGCATCCGCCGTTTCCTGATCCACCGCGCCAGGGCCAGTGGCGCGCAGCCAGGCGGGGCGGCCCTCGGCGTCGCGGATTTGGCTCAGCACCTGCACCCCCGCCCGCCCGCGCAGCACACACAGAATGCCGCCGCTATCGGGGTCCCCCTTGCGCAGCACGGCAGCCGACCGCCCGGCCATATCGGAAAGCCGGATCGCCATGGAAACCCAAATGCCGGCCTTTACTTTCGCGTCCATGGCGGTGCTTCTGCCACTTCTTGCCCCTTGCCGGAAGCCGCGCGCCGCGCCATTCAGGGCATCCAGAAAGGGTAGTCACCATGGCCGACCGGAAATTGACCGAAGCGCAACGCGCCTATGAAGCCAAACGCGCCGCCAAGGCGGGCATGAGCCTGGAAAAATGGCTGACAGAGAAGGAAAGGCGCGCCGCCGCCGAAGCCAAGGCCGCCGTCGCCGCCACCCAACCGCCTGCTGAGCCAAAGAAGCCGGGCTTCCTTGGCCGCTTGCTCGAAAAGGCGCAAAAGCCGCTCTGAGAGGGTCGCGGGCTTGGACAGCACTTTGCCCGGGCCTAAGCTTTCCGCCGGAACGGTATCGAACGCAGCATGAGCAAGATCATCTGGCGCGCCGAGGATGGCAGCGCGGAATTGCACCCGGCCCTTGTCCCCTTGGCGGCTTCGGCCCGCGTGGCGGAAACCCCCTGTGGCTCCGGCAGCCTGGTTTGGCGCATCTGGGGGGAAGGCGTGCCCCTGGTGCTGCTGCATGGCGGTTCCGGTTCCTGGCGGCACTGGGCGCGCAATATCGGCCCACTCGGCACCGGGCGCATGGTGATTGCGCCCGACCTACCTGGGCTTGGCGACAGCGCCATGCCAGAAGGTGTCTCAACGCCGGAAGGGGTCGCGGAAATCTTGGCGCGCGGCTTGGATCACATCCTGCCCGCCGGCAGCCGCTATGATCTGGCGGGGTTTTCCTTTGGTGCGCTCTGTTCCGGGCATCTGGCGGCTTTGGATCAGGACAGGGTCAGAAGCCTGACCATCATCGGCGCCGGTGCGCTTGGCTTTCAGCGTAGCCCCACGCAATTGGTGAAGGTGCGCGCACTGGCCGGCGATGAACGAGTCGCTTCGCATCGGCACAACCTGGCTGAGTTGATGTTCGCCGATGCCAGCAAGATTGATGATGTGGCGCTGGCCATTCAGGAAGCCTCCACACGCGGTGCGCGCTTCAAAAGCCGCGGCTTTGCCAGCACGGATTCGCTGAAACAGGCGCTGCTGCGTGGGCGCGGGCAACTCAATGCCATCTACGGCGAATGGGATGCAATTGTGCGGCCCCATGTGCAATTGCGGCTTGATCTTGTGCATGGGATGCGCCCCGGTGCGCGCGCGCATGCCATTCCGGGCGCCGGCCATTGGGTGGCCTATGAAGCGGCCGAGGCATTCAACGCAACGCTGCTGCGTTTTTTGACCGAACAGCCATGAAGCAGACCTCCGCGGCACCCCGGAATGCGGTGCTGCGCGGCATGGCCTTCATTGCGATCGCTGGCCTGCTGTTCACGCTGCTGAACACCATTATGCGGCAGATGACCTATGAACTTGATCCATTGCAGGTGCAGTTTCTGCGCTACCTGATGGGCATTGTGGTGATGCTGCCCTTCATGCTGCGCGGTGGTGTCATGGCCTGGATGCCGCATAACCTGCGCGGTCAAATCTGGCGCGGCTTGGTGCATACGCTGGGCCTCATGCTGTGGTTCATCGCGCTGCCGAATGTTGCCATGGCGGATATGACCGCCATGGGCTTCACGGGGCCGATTTTCATCATGGCTGGCGCGGTCTTGTTTTTGGGCGAACCCATGATCCGCGCGCGCTGGATCGCTGCCGGCATCGGCTTTATCGGTGTGCTGATTGTGGTGGCCCCCGGCCTCAGCGGTGATGGCGGCTATTGGAATCTGGTGATGCTTTCCAGCACGCCCTTATTCGCCGCATCCTTCCTGATCACCAAGGCGCTGACGCGCCATGACAAGCCAGAGGTGATCGTCGCCTGGCAGTCCATCATGGTCGCGGTCTTCACGCTGCCCTTCGCCGTCGCGGTCTGGACCTGGCCGACGGCCGAGCAATGGGGCTGGTTTGTACTGACCGGCATCCTCGGCAGTGTCGGTCATTGGTTCCTGACGGAAGCCTTCCGCCTGGCCGATATGTCGGCGACCCAGCCGGTGAAGTTTCTTGATCTGGTCTGGGCGAGCCTGATGGGCTGGCTGGTCTTCAGCGAGGAACCGGCGCTGACCACCTATGCCGGCGCGCTGGTGATTTTCGCAGCCACCACCTGGATTGCACGACGCGAAGCGCGGCGCCGAAGCTGATCAGCCCAGCAACAAATCCCGCGCCGCATTGATGCGCGCCGCCAGCCACGCACTACCACCCTGATCAGGATGCGCCGTTTTCATCAGGCGGCGATGCGCGTTACGAATGGCATCCTCATCAGCACCTTCCGTGAGGCCGAGAATCTCCAAAGCCTCCTCCCGCGTCATCGCTGCGCTGCGCGGTTCGGCGGCGGGTTCATTGCGCCAATCAGGATGCGCGCGATCAAGCCAGGCTTCCAGCAGCGCGACCGAATCAATATCCGCCACTTGGCATTCATCCAGCAGCGACAACAGCTCCGGCAAGGTCAGCGTTGCCAGATCGCGCCCAGCGAATTGCCCTGCCTTCACACTGCCTGTCATGCGCCCGCTATCATGGTCCAGTGTCATGATCAGGAAGGCGGTTTCCACGCTATTTGCCGCGCCGGTTTGCGGTGTCGGACCGCCAAAGCGCTTATTGGTGCGCCAACGCTGCGCCCATTGCAGCAGCAGTGGCAGAAAGAAAGCCAGCGCGAAAATCGCCTGCTGCCCGCGCGCGGTGAAAAGCCCAAGCAGCAGAATCACCGCGCCAATGGCGCCGAGCATCACCGCGCCGAATTGCTTCACACGCACGACCGGCGCATTGGCGAATGCGCGCAGCAGCAGGAACAGCAAAAACAGCGCAATGGCGCCAAGCGCAAGCCAGGTCATGCGCCGGCCTTGGGCTTGGGCAATAGCCCCGCAACCTGCCGCGCCGCAGCACCCGGCAAGCGCGCCAGTGCGCCCTGCCCACCCGCCGCATAAACCGCAATGGCGCGCAGCAAATCACGCAATTGCCCAATCGCCGCCGAGTCAAAGGGCAGATAGGCACCGCCCGTCAGCCGCGCGATTTGCCGAAACACCGCCCCCGCCACGGGATCAGCGCCTTCGTGGAACATGAAGGCTTGCGTACCGCGCAGGCCGAGCTCACCAGCCGTGTGGCATAGCGCATCGGCGTCTTCTTCCATGGCATCGCCGATGAAAATCAGCGCCCTGATCCTCTCCCGCTTCGTCTCCCCCAGCGCATGATCCAGCACCGCCTGAATCTGCGTCTTGCCACCCAGGCAGGAAACGCCCGAAAGCCGCCGCGCCAAATCCGCCGCATCCTTCAGGAAAGGTGTCGCACGGAACTCACCAAAGCCGCGGTAATAGGCCAAGGATATCGCAAGCCCACCAATTCCCTGCGCCGCCTGCAACATCTCTGCCGTCAGCCCCGCCGCCTGATCCCAGGTGCGTTCGCGCGATGCGGTGGCATCAATGGCGAAGATCAGCCGCACCACCGTCGCGGGCGCCGTCCGCAACGCCGGCACACGCGCCGCCTGATCCAGAAAGGCGGCCACAGCGGCAGACGGGGCGCGCGGGGCTGGGGGTTTGCTCATTGGGGGGATGTGGGGGCGGGGCGAGCCGGTTAAAGGCCAGAGGGGGCCTTGTCCCTGGCGCGCGGGTCAGGCGAGTGGGCTCCGCACCCAGGCGGTGTCAGTCGCCACCGTTTCCCGACGCAAGCGCGCTACGACTGCGTCCAGCTCCTCTGGCCGGGCGGAGCTGCTGACCAGGGTTGCCAGAATCTCCACCTGCCCGTCCTGGCGCGCATGCTGTTCCCACCCCGCCACCGGGAAGCCGCCTGCCGAGAGCGCCTTGCCCAGCGCCTCCCGCGCTTCTGCCACCGCCGGACCGGGCACCGTCACGGCCACCTGGTAGCGCGCCTCGGCCGCCTGGTCGCTGACCGGCAGGCGGTCAATCAACTTGCCGAGCGGCCGCAGCGCGGTATTGCAAACCAGCACAAAGCACGCGATCGCGACCGCCTGTGCCGGCAGGTTAGCCCCCGCCGCCGCACCAACAGCCGCCGAACACCAGACAGTTGCCGCCGTATTCAGCCCGCAGATCGTCCCGCCTTCCCTGAGAATCAGCCCGGCACCAAGAAAGCCAACCCCGGTGACGACATTCGCCAGCACCCGCATCGCACCATCACCGCCGGCCATCTGAATGCCCAAATCCACGAAAGCCGCCGCACCAAGCGCGACCAGGACATTGGTGCGGAGCGAGGCTATGCGTTCCCGATACTGACGCTCCGCCCCGATCACGGCGCCAAGCAGCAACGCAAGCGCCAGGCTGCCGGCGGTGTCGGCGATGCCGGAAAGACTATCGGGGATCATGCGGCTGCCTGCGGCGGGTTGTGGGTCGCCACCCCCTTATTATCCCGGAAGCTGAGCCTGTATTTCATGGGTGTTGTTTACCCGGCCTTGATCGCTGCCACCATGGCCTTGCTGCGCGGATATTGGCAGTTTTCGTACGCAGTCCCGGCCGGGGTGAAAGGCAAAGCCCCCGGCCTCACCCCTTCCCATTTGCCTCAGCCACCGCGAGCGCGGTCAGGTTCAGAATCCCGCGCGCGGTCACGCTTGGCACCAGCACATGCACGGGTTTTCTCATACCGAGCAGAAGCGGCCCCAATTGCAAGCCATCGGTGGCGGCCTTGGCCAGGTTGAAGGCGATATTGGCGGCGTCAATGCCGGGCATGACCAGCAAATTGGCTGCGCCGGTCAGTTTGCCATCAGGCACGGCACGGTCGCGAATGGCCGGCACCAAAGCGGCATCGGCGTGCATTTCGCCATCCACTTCCAAGCCAGGGTCGCGCGCCTGGATAAGCTTGAGCGCTTCGCGCATGCGCCGGGCTGAGGGTGCGTGGGAAGCGCCGAAGGAAGAATGCGAAAGCAACGCCACTTTTGGCTGCAAGCCAAAGCCGCGCACCTGTTCAGCGGCCAGCAGCGTCATTTCCGCGATCTGCGCGGCAGAGGGTTCCACGCAAAGATGCGTGTCCACCACGAATAGATGTTCGCCGTTGCGGGTGATCAGGCCGGAAACCGCATAGACCCGCCCGACATCATCGCGCTTGCCGATAATATCCAGCACGTGGTGCCATTGATCCATCCAATCCTGCGTGCCGCCGCACAGCGCGGCATCCACCAGGCCCGCTTCAAGCAATAGCGAAGCCGCAACGGCATTGCGCGTTGCCACGCGCCGCCCGGCAGCATCCGGCGGCACGCCGCGGCGGGATACCTTGCTGCGATACAGTTCCACCAGTGGGGCGAAGATTTCCGTATCTCGCGCGGGGTCCAAGACCTTCACGCTGTCGCTGACGGACATGCGAAGGCCCAGCGCTTCGCAGCGCGCGGCAATCACATCGGCGCGGCCGATCAGGAAGGGCTCGGCAATGCCTTCATCCAAAACGGATTGGACGGCGCGGAGCGTGCGTTCATCCTCACCTTCCGCATAGGCGATGCGGCGCGGGCGCTTGCGCGCGGCTTCAAACACCGGGCGCATGAGATTGCCGGAACGGAAGACATTGCGTTCCAGCCGGCGGCGATAGGCGGCGAAATCCTCAATCGGGCGCGTGGCGACACCGCTTGCCATGGCAGCGCGCGCAACGGCAGGCGCCACTTCCAGAATCAGGCGCGGATCAAAGGGTTTCGGGATGATGTATTCCGCCCCGAAAATCGGCGCCTGCCCTCCATAGGCAGCCGCCACCACTTCAGATGCCTCAACGCGCGCGAGTGCGGCAATGGCATCTGCTGCCGCGACCTTCATTTCTTCATTGATGGTGGTCGCACCCACATCCAGCGCACCACGGAAGATGAAGGGAAAGCACAAAACATTATTGACCTGGTTCGGATAATCCGTGCGTCCGGTGGCCACAATCGCATCCGGGCGCGCAGCACGCACCGCTTCGGGCAGGATTTCGGGCTCAGGATTGGCAAGCGCCAGCACAAGGGGGTTCGGCGCCAGCAGCTTCAGCCATTCCGGCTTCAAAACACGCGGCGCGGAAAGGCCAAGGAAGATATCGGCGCCGGGCAGCGCATCCTGCAGGGTGCGCGCATTCGTCTCAATGGCCCATTTGGCCTTGTAGGGGTCAAGGTCCTCGCGGCCTTTATGGATCACGCCGCCTATATCGCAGATGGTGACGTTTTCGCGCTTGAGGCCCATGGCGACCAGCAGATCAAGGCAGGCAAGGGCTGCCGCGCCGCCGCCGGTATTGACCAGGCGCACATCTTCCAGGCGCTTGCCTTGCAACAAAAGCCCGTTGCGCACGGCGGCCGCAACAATAATCGCCGTGCCATGCTGATCATCGTGAAAGACCGGAATGCGCATGCGTTCGCGCAAGCGGCGTTCAACCTCAAAGCATTCGGGCGCCTTGATGTCTTCAAGGTTGATGGCGCCGAAGGAAGGCTCCAGCGCGGCAATCACCTCGATCAGCTTGTCGGGGTCGCGTTCGTCAATTTCGATATCAATCGAATCAATGCCGGCGAATTTCTGGAACAGAACCGCCTTGCCTTCCATGACGGGCTTGGACGCCAGCGCGCCGATGGCACCAAGGCCCAGCACCGCCGTGCCATTGGAAATCACCGCCACCAGATTGCCGCGCGCGGTGTAATCGAAGGCAGCGCTTGGGTCGGCGGCTATGGCCTCACACGCGGCAGCAACGCCGGGCGAATAGGCAAGGCCAAGGTCGCGTTGGGTTTCCATCCGCTTGGTCGGCGTGATGGAAAGCTTCCCGGGGCGGGGCAGCCGGTGGTAATCCAGCGCGGCTTTGCGGAAATCATCATCCATGAGGGAAACCTTACCCGGCAACACCCGAAAGGGTGAAATATGGTGCGGCCAAGAAGATTCGAACTTCCACGGGGTTGCCCCCACCAGCACCTCAAGCTGGCGCGTCTACCATTCCGCCATGGCCGCAAACCAGGTAGAAGCCGGGCGCTATAGCCGATGAATGCGCTGCCATCAACGCCCGCCCTTGAATGGGAAACCCTGCCGGGCCTCACCCCCTATGCCGAGACACTCTCGCTGATGGAAAGCCGTGCCGCGGCCATTCGCGCCGGCACGGCAGCGGAAGCGGTGTGGCTGGTGGAACACCCGCCCAGCTACACCGCCGGCACGTCGGCCCGCGCCGAGGATTTGCGCGATGCCCGTTTTCCGGTGTTTGAAGCCGGGCGCGGCGGGCAATGGACCTATCACGGGCCGGGCCAGCGCACGGGGTATGTGATGCTGGATCTGCATCGCCCCCATGGCGGCATCCCGGCGCGCGATGTGCGCGCCTTTGTCGCCGGGCTGGAAGATTGGATGATCCGCACATTGGCGCATTTCGGCGTGCAGGGCGAAAGGCGCGAAGGCCGGGTTGGCATTTGGGTGGCGGACAAGGCGACAGGGCAGGAAGCCAAGATCGGCGCCATTGGGGTGCGCGTCACACGCTGGGTGTCCTGGCATGGCGTGGCCTTGAATGTGGCGCCCGATCTGGCGCATTTCGGCGGCATTGTGCCCTGCGGGATCGCGGAACATGGCGTGACCAGCCTGCATGCACTCGGCATTCCACTAAGCATGGCAGAGGTAGATCAGGCACTGCGCGCCGCTTGGGGGCAGGTTTTCGGCTGACCCCCAGGCTGCGAATCGTGCGGATTTACGGTAAGCGGGATTTTCCCGGCCAATGGAGCGCCCTGCCATGCCCATCCCCATCGCCTCTGACCATGCTGGCCTGCCGCTGAAACAGGCGCTGAAGGCCGCTTTGGAAGCCGAGGGGCTGGTTTTCGATGATTTGGGCACGCATGGCCCTGAATCGGTAGATTACCCGGATTTCGCCCATGCGGTGTGCGAACGCGTGGCGGGGACTGAGGGCTTCGGCATTCTCGTCTGCGGTACCGGGATTGGCATGGCAATCGCGGCCAATCGCCACCCCGGCATTCGCGCCGCCGTACTGCATAACGCGACCGAAGCGCGGCTGACGCGCGCCCATAACAATGCCAATATCGCCTGCCTCGGCGCCCGCATGACGGGGATCGAGGTCGCGCTGGATGCCATCCGCGCCTTTCTGGCCTCACCTTTCGAAGGTGGGCGGCATGTCGGGCGGGTACAAAAACTCAATCCGGCGCTTGCCAAGCAGGGTGCCACGGGCGCAAAAACAACGTCATGAAAACCCCCCTCCCCGCCCTGGTCCGTGCGCCGGAAGGCCTAGGCGCCGCCCCACCCCCCGCTGGCTTCTTCACCGCGAGCCTGGCCGCATCCGATCCAGAAATTGCCGCCGCCGTGGCGCAGGAATTGGAACGCGAACAGGATGGGATTGAGCTGATCGCCTCAGAAAACATCGTCTCCCGCGCTGTGATGGAAGCGCAGGGGTCGGTGATGACGAATAAATACGCTGAGGGTTATCCAGGCCGGCGCTATTACGGCGGGTGTGAGGCGGTGGATATCGCCGAAAGGCTCGCGATTGAACGCGCCTGCAAGCTGTTCGATTGCGGTTATGCGAATGTGCAGCCGCATTCGGGCGCGCAGGCCAATCAGGCAGTGTTCCTGGCGCTATTGCAGCCGGGTGATTGCTTCATGGGGCTTGATCTGGCGGCTGGTGGGCATTTGACGCATGGGTCGCTCGCGAACCTGTCTGGCAAATGGTTCAAGCCGGTGCCCTATACGGTGCGGCGCGAAGACCAGCAGATTGATATGGCGGAAGTGGCGCGCATTGCGCGTGAAGCGAAGCCGAAGCTGATCATTGCCGGCGGCAGCGCCTATGCACGCGTGTGGGATTTCGCGGCCTTCCGTGCCATTGCCGATGAAGTTGGCGCCTATTTCATGGTGGATATGGCGCATTTCGCGGGGCTGGTGGCGGGTGGCGCGCATCCTTCGCCCTTCCCCCATGCACATGTTGCGACCACCACCACGCATAAGACGCTACGTGGCCCGCGTGGCGGCATGATTTTGACGAATGACGAAGCGCTGGCGAAGAAATTCAACAGCGCCGTTTTCCCCGGACTGCAAGGCGGGCCGCTGATGCATGTGATTGCGGCCAAGGCGGTTGCCTTTGGTGAAGCGCTGCGGCCGGAATTCCGTACCTATTCGCGCCAGATTGTCGCCAATGCGAAGGCGCTGGCGGGTGAATTGCAGGCACAAGGTTTGGATCTGGTGACGGGCGGCACCGACAATCACCTGTTGCTGGTTGATCTGCGCCCG